>JAGLHV010000198.1 GCA_023143305.1 bacterium
CGGGCAGGCAATAAAGATAAAAAGCCATTTTGCAGAAGTCTAAGGGGAATTTATAATATAAGGAGGATTCATATATGCCTTTAGTAAATATAGAAAATTTAGTGAAACATTATCCCATGGGAAAAACAAAATTCACTGCCTTAAAAGGGATTGATTTATCCTTTGAAAAAGGTGAATTTTCCGGACTCATCGGGCCCAGCGGTTCGGGAAAAACAACGCTCTTAAATATTATCGGCGCACTTGATAACCCCTCTGAAGGGAGTGTTACCGTACTGGATAAAAAAATTGAAAAATTATCCCATCTGGAAGCTGCACACCTGCGATGTACTCATATGGGTTTTATTTTTCAGACCTACAATTTACTCCCCGTATATACGGTTTTTGAAAATGTTGAGTTTCCCCTGCTGATTATGAAAATGCCGGAAGAACAAAGAAAGAAAATGGTTTTAGCTGCCTTAGAATGGGTGGGATTAATGGATAAGATTAATTCCCGTCCCGGACAGCTTTCCGGCGGAGAATCACAGCGGGTAGCCGTAGCCCGGGCAATTGTAAAACAACCGGACCTGGTACTGGCGGATGAACCAACGGCAAATTTAGATGCTGCTAATTCCTACAACATATTAGAAATGATGGTCAAATTAAACCGGAATTTAAAAACCACCTTCATTTTTGCCACCCATGATGAAAAAGTAATCGGTTTTTTAAGGAGAAAAATTCACTTGATTGACGGACGGGTAGCCAAAGATGAACTGGTAAGTGCAGGAGGAAAACAAAATAATGTTAACCTTTAAGCTAGCCTATCGAAATATTAAAGGGGCGGGCCTTAGAACCTGGCTTAATGTCTTTGTTCTTTCCTTTACTTATGTGTTGATTATATGGCACCAGGGACTTTTTAGCGGAATGCTCAAGCATAGTTCTCATGCAGTAATTAAAGATGAAATTGCCGGCGGACAATATTGGCATCAAAACTACGATCCCTTTGATCCTCTTTCCTATGACGATAGCCATGGAAAAATCCCTGATGAACTAATCGGTCTAATACAAGAAAAAAAAGCTGCCCCTGTTTTAATCCGTCAGGCAGCAATCTATCCGGAAGGAAGGATGCAAACTATATTACTTAGAGGTATTCAGCCGGAACAAACTGTATTGAATATTCCCACGGCAAAGTTAGGACTAAAAAAAGATGCACTCCCTGTTTTAATCGGTAAACGAATGGCCAAGAGCACTTCTTTAAATGTCGGTGATTATATCACTATACGCTGGAGAGATAAACAGGGAACCTTTGACGCCATTGAAGGTAAGATAGTGGAAATAATGAAAACCAATGTGCCCACTATAGATAAAGGACAACTATGGATTCCTCTTGAAAATCTGCAAAAGATGACCGGACTGAAAAATCAGGCAACAATGATCATCGTCGGGCAGGATGTCTTAGAAGAAGTAAAAGTTAAGAATTGGAAATTTAAAAATCAGGATTTTCTATTAAGCGATATCTCTGCCATGGTAAAAAGTAAAAGAGTTGGTGCCAGTATTATGTATGCTATATTGCTCTTCTTAGCTATGCTGGCTATTTTCGATACGCAGGTATTAGCTATTTTTAAACGCAGAAAAGAAATAGGAACCCTGATGGCCCTGGGAATGACCCGTTTGCAGGTAATTTTTCTTTTTACCCTGGAGGGAGCAATGCATGGAATTCTCGCTATTTGTTTAGCAGCAGTTTATGGTACTCCTCTTTTGCTTTATTCTGCTAAGCACGGGATATCCTTTCCCACCGAGACAGTTGATGACTATGGTTTTGCTTTCGCAGAAACATTACTTCCCTCCTATTCAGTATTTCTGGTTTTAGGTACTATATTTATAGTTATGACGGTTGTAACCATCGTAAGTTTTCTGCCTACGCGTAAGATTGCCAAATTAAAGCCGACTGAGGCGTTAAAAGGAAAAATAACATGATTAAATTTATATTAAAAGGGTTAATCAGGGACCGCTCCAGGAGTTTATTTCCGGTATTAATGGTCAGTGCAGGAGCTTTTTTAACTGTGCTCCTCTATAGCTGGATAACAGGAGCAATGGGAGATATAGTTAATTCCACCGCACAATTTAATAGCGGCCATGTAAAAATTACTACCCGGGCTTATCAGGAATTAGCTGACCAAATACCAAATGACCTGGCTCTTTTAGGGGTGACTAATTTACTAACTCAACTACGCAATAATGAAAACAAAATGCTCTGGACCCCTCGCATACGCTTTGGGGGATTAATAGATATACCGGATATTCACGGAGAAACAAAAACTCAGGGGCCGGTAATGGGATTAGGAGTGGATTTATTCAGTAAAAATTCTCCGGAAATAACTATTTTAAACTTAAAAAATGCTTTGGTAGAAGGAAAATTACCTCAAAAAAAGAACGAAATATTAATCAGCGCAGAATTTGCTAAAAAATTGGGAGTAAAAATAGGCGAGCCGGCTACACTGCTTGGTTCTACTATGAACGGGGCTATGGCTATGCATAATTTTACCATCTCCGGAACATTGTCTTTTGGCATAACCGCATTGGATAGAGGCGCAATTATTGCGGATATTACCGATGTCGGATTTGCTCTGGATATGATTGACGGAGCCAGTGAAATTGTAGGTTATTCTAAAAATATGGTTTATTTTAATACGGAAATGAAAGAATTGGCCCGGGATTTTAATGAAAAGTTTTCCAGAAAAAATGATGAATTTAGTCCTATAATGCTAACTTTAGGCCAACAAAACGGGTTTGAAGAATATTTACAATTAGCCGGTACGTTCTCTTTTATTATTGTATCCGTCTTTATTTTTGTTATGTCTTTAGTTTTGTGGAATTCGGGTTTAATGAACGGAATTCGCCGTTACGGTGAAATAGGTGTTCGCCTGGCTATGGGAGAATCCAAAGGAAGTTTATACCGCTGGATGATTTTTGAATCCATAATTATTGGGTTAGTTGGTTCCTTGTTGGGAACCCTGGTGGGCCTGGCTATTTCTTATTATATGCAATACCATGGAATTGATTTTGGAAATATAATGCAAAAGTCAAGTATGATGATATCCAGTGTTATGCGGGCACGAGTGACCAAAGGAAGTTATATTATTGGTTTTTTCCCGGGCCTTATTGCCTCGGTAATAGGAACATGTTTCGCCGGAATCGGAATATACCGAAGACAAACAGCTCAATTATTTAAGGATTTGGAAGTATGAAAAACGGTGCATTGGTTATATTGGTTTTAATTAGTTTAAATTGGTTAAAAGAAAAGGCACAAAGGCAT
>JAGLHV010000199.1 GCA_023143305.1 bacterium
ACACGGATGATTTTTACGAATCGGTTACCGGAATTGATTACACTTTTATCGGGGGAACCTATGTTATGTGCGAGTACTACCGTAATACCAGAGGCAAAGATGATTATAAAAAATACGATTTAAATGATTGGCTGCAATTCATTACCGCCCAGACAAAAACTATATCTCAGGACCAAATATACGCATCTCTTACCCACCCAATGACTGATTTAATTACTGCAGGAACTTCTCTAATTACCAGTCTCAACGATGGCAGTTTTTCGTTAATTCCTTCTTTTACTTATAGCTTATTTGAAAATGTAGACTTATCGGTATTTCTAAATTTTAATCTGGGTAAAAAAGGAACCAACTATGACCAGACTCTGGGAAATGGCGGAGTAGCAAGATTACAGGTATATTTCTAAGCTACAGGAGAAATTTATGCGAGACAAAATACTTAAATCATTAGCCAGACTGCATTCAACCCATCCCTGGAAAATGCTATCATTTGTTCTGATTTCCACTGTCCTGTTGGGAATAATGGCTACCCAAATAAAGCATACTATGCGCTGGTCCGATCTTTTGCCGGCAAAAGACAAAAGGACTATCCAATTTAATAAGGTACTTGATGAATTTGTATCGGCTACCAGTATTGTAGTAGTAGTGCAGGGTGAAGAAGAAAAAATAAAAGCTTTTGCTGAAGCTGCAGTTCCACAAATAATACAAAAAATAGACCCTAAAGACGGAAAACTTTTTTTTAAACGGATTGATTATAAACAGGAAACAGATTTTATTAAAGAACACGGATTAATGTTGATTAAAGCAGACGATTTAAAAAATATGAAAGATATTTTCAAAAACCCTAATCTCCTGCCTCTACTCACTAATATCAATACCAGTCTGGAAAAGGAATATATTCAACGGGAAGAATCTATCTCCACCCGTGAAAAGGAAGATAGCGCCTTTATGTTTTTAGACGGAATAGAAAATTTTATAAAAGTACTACAAAAACATCTTTCCGGCGATTCCGTTTCACTAAAAGATGCTCATCAAGCCGCAGATAAACTGCTTACCGGGGAAGAATATATGCTTTCTTATGATAAGCAAGCCTTAATCTTAAATGTAATCCCCAACTTTACTATGGTGAATATACATAAAGTCGTTACCGGGACCAACACTGTTCAGGAAATAATCGATAATTTGACGAAAAAATTTGACGGCGTTCAGGCAGGACTCACCGGAATGGTTCCTATTCAGCGGGATGAAATGGTCTACAGCGAACAAAGCCTGGGAATTTCTACTCTTATTGCTTTTATCGCTATTTATGTATTACTGGTATTAGCTTTTAGAATGTGGGTAGCCCCTCTTTTTGGTTTATTAAACCTGCTCTTTGGTGTTATTTGTGTAGTTGGTCTTACTGCTATCACTGTAGGAACATTAAATATAATGACTTCCATGATGGGAGTAATTTTAATCGGATTAGGTATTGATTTTTCCATTCATATTATCTCCAGCTTTACTGAAAACAGGTCTTTAGGCCTCTCTATTGAAGATTCACTGCAGGAAACATTTCTCAACAGCGGTAAAGGTATTATCACCGGAGCTCTCACTACTGCTGTTGCTTTTTTTACCCTCATAATCTGCCGCTCCCGGGGAATGAAAGAACTGGGAATGGTATCAGCCGGTGGTTTATTGACTATTATGGTTGTTACCTTTTTATGTTTACCGGCCTTACTGGTCTTAAGGGAAAAGAGGTTGGAGAAAAAAATTAAAACAGGAAAATTAAAAAAGATCACAGGGACTAAAGATATTTCTTTAAAAATACTGGGTAAAATAGGCGGCCTTTTAAGTAAAAAATATCGCTTAACTATTATTGTTTCACTAATAGTTACCGGTTTTCTGGTGTTTTCTGCTCTCAAAATAACCTTTGACCAAAATTATATGAATATGGAACCCAAAGGTTTGGATTCTGTCGAACTACAGGATGTTATACTGGAAAAATTTGATCTTAGTATCGATTACGCAATGATATTAGCCGATAGTGTTGCAGAATCCAGGGAACTGGCCAAAAAAATAAAAGAGCTTCCCTCGGTTGCTTCCATAGAAGATATATCACTTTATTTTCCCTCAGAAGAAGAGCAGAAAAAAAGAATACCCCATATTCTGGAAATAAAAAAATCATTACTGGCTTCAAAATTAAACCGGTCTTTTACCCGGACAAAAATAGATAAACTATTAAAAGAGCTGGAACGATTAGAAATGAATGTAATGGAAATGCAGGACATGGCTTACTTAGGCGGCCAGGATAAAATAGATAGTAAATGTAGTAAAATCACCGGAGACCCGGACCATCCCGAATCAATTAACACCATCCGCAAATTAATCGATTTTCTTAATAAGCATAAAACTGCCGGCACACCTAAAATGGGAACCTTCCAAAATTATTTTTCACCTTATTTTAAAAAAACTGCTTTGCTTATGTGTTCAGAGAAAATTATCCAACAAAAAGATTTACCCGATTCTATTTTAGACAGATATTCTAATAAAGAGCGCACCAGGTTTTTAGTAACTGCTTTCCCCTCAATGAATATCTGGCAGGATTTAAAATTCCTGGATCGCTTTTCCGATGACTTAGAAAAAACCAGCGAAAAAGCCACTGGAATGCCGGTTATCTTCCGGGCAGTTATTGATATTGTTGCCCAGGATGGAAAAAACGCTTTATTCCTTACCCTTTTTATGGTTTTTATTCTTTTATGGCTTGATTTTAGAAGCCCTGTTGACGCTTTAATAGCAATGATTCCTTTGATTGCCGGTTTATTCTGGATGTTAGGAATAATGAAAGTCATCGGTATGCAGCTTACGATGTTAAATGTTATGGGATTACCTATGATTGTAGGTATCGGTATTGATGACGGAGTACATATTATGCACCGCTGGAAGGTAGAAGGGAAAGGAGCCATTAACAAAATTTTTGCCAGCACCGGAAAAGCAATTTTTATTACCAGCCTTACCACGATGTTAGCTTTCGGTTCTTTAATGTTTTCCATCTGGCGGGGATTTGCCAGCTTAGGGGCAGCAATGTTTATCGGGGTAGGCGCCTGCTTTTTAACTACTGTTATAATTCTATCCGCAATTATGGGACTGGTTGAACATAGAAAACATTGAAAAAATAATCCTCTTTTATTTCATAGCTAAGATAAAGATTTACTCTTTTCACATTTCAAGGTTTGACCTCATTATCCTATCATGATTTTCCAGTATTTCATTCTCTTCTTCTTGA
>JAGLHV010000002.1 GCA_023143305.1 bacterium
TTGTGCCTGTCTTTGTCTTTGTTTTGAATTTAGTATTTTGGATTTAGAATTTGTTTAGTATTTAGATATTCGAATTTAGGATTTGTCTGTTTTTGTTATCTATGGACTAATGTTTATTTTTTAACTTTGTGCCTCAGTGCCTTGATGCCTTTGTGCCTGTCTTTTATCAAAATTTTAGTTTGGAAAGCGGGGTTTACTGTGTATATCAGGAAGCCGGAGTGGTTGAATAAAAAAATTAATTTTAATGATTGTAGGCAGATAAAGAGTTTAATTAGTGATTTAAATTTGCATTCTGTTTGCCAGGAAGCTGCCTGTCCTAATATTTCAGAGTGTTTTTCCCGGGGAGAAGCAACTTTTCTTATACTGGGTAAGACTTGTACTCGTGGATGTATGTTTTGTAATGTAGATAAGGGGATTCCTTCTGCTCCTGATGAAGAAGAACCAAAAAGGGTTGCTCAGGCAGTAGCCCGGCTTAAATTAAAACATATAGTAATTACCAGTGTTACCAGGGATGACCTTGCTGATGGTGGAGCGGATATTTATGCCCGGACTATTTTTAGTATTCGCCGACAAACAAAAGAAAAAAAAGTTACCATAGAAGTTCTTATTCCTGATTTTGGAGGGAACGAAGATGCTCTTAGAATCGTTGTCCGGGCAAAACCGGACATTATTGGCCATAATCTAGAAACTGTTCCCCGTTTGTATCAAGATTTGCGTCAAGGAGCGGATTATTTTAGAACACTTACTCTTTTAGAAAAAGTTAAGGATTTTAATCCTCAAATTTATACAAAATCATCACTGATGTTGGGTTTAGGGGAAGAAGAAGAAGAGGTCTTGAGTGCTTTTTCCAACTTACGTCGGGCAGGATGTGATTTTTTAAGTATCGGGCAATATTTGGCTCCTACTTTGCAGCATTATCCGGTAAAGAAATATTTTCATCCCCGGGAATTTACTTATTATCAGAACAAAGCAAAATCAATGGGTTTCCTTTATGTAGTTAGTGGCCCTTATGTGCGTAGTTCTTACCGGGCAGGGGAATACTTACCAGCGGTTAAAACAGGCTTAAAAAATCCAGGTCAATAACCGGACATATGAGTAATAAAACGTAAAAAATTCATACTTTGTCCCTGGCTGGTTACCAATCTTAAAATCCGCAGTATCCAATTTTTTATTTTCCTTGAAAATTTGATTTATTTATGAAAATGTTATATACTATAAAGTTGGAATTCCTTTATAAAAGTAGTCGGTTAAGAAATCTTATTTAGACACATGACGGTGCTTAAATAAATCTAATTACGGATTTTGGTTATAGATACGTATAATCCGCAATTTTGCGGGTAGAGTGGATAGATAAGTCAAAGGGATTTTAAGAAAAAGAATATTTAATTTAGGGGTTTGGTTTTCAATGAAAATAAAGATAAAAAACAAAAAAAAATGGGTGATTATAATAAGTATCTCTTTGGTTTTAGGGACACTGATTTATTTTCTCCAGAATTCAGGTATTGTATCGCAAAGTTTAAACCTTTTACTCACTCCCTATTTGGAAAAAACACTTAAACAGGAAGTTTATATAGGAAAAATTTCTTCAAATTTTTTTAATAAAATCATTTTAAAAGATGTTATTGTTTCTAACCCGGGAAATTTTAAAGAGGGTGTGTTTTTAAAAAGTAAGCGTATAGTTTTTTATTATAATTTCTGGCACATTTTTAATAAAAAAGAAAAGAGTAAGATAAATAGAGTGGTTATTGTTTCTCCCCAAGTTTTTCTTTCTAAAAAAGAAAATAAGTGGAATATAGGGAAAATAACTCCTTCTGCCAAAAGTTCCTTTCCTTTTGTGTTATTGCCTAAAGAAGTTATACTCAAAAAAGGAAAACTTTTTATAGATGAAGAAGGAAAGTATTTTTCTTTTCAGGATGTTTCGGGGAAATTCAATCTTTACCGGGATAAAGTAATAACCGGAAATGTTTGGTTAAAAAGAGAAAGGGATACTAAAGAGAAAGTAAAGTTATTCGGGCATGTAGATTTAGAAAAAAAATATTTTGACTTAAAAGTCGATATAGAAGCAATAGATCCGGCTTATTGTACAAGATTTGTAAAATGGGATCCCAGAGTAAAATTTCTTGAGGGAAAATTAGATTTAAATTTTTTCATAAAAGGAACTTTTCCCCTAAAAAAAGAATTTTTAAAAAAGATGATTTTTGACGGTACAATTAATGTTAAAAAGGGAATAGTAAAAATTGATCCGTATCCGGATAACCTTTCTAATATAAATGGGAAATTGATTTTTAATAATAAGAAAATTGAAGTTTCCCGGTTGACTTTAGATGTAGGAGATTCTCCCTTTTCTTTTTCCGGAAGGATAGAAAAGCCTTTAATAAATCCGGACTTTAATTTAAAATTAATTTCTTCCGATTTTGATTTTTCTTTGTTTCCTAAATTATTTGTTCAGGAAAAATATTTAGAGAGAATAAAACTGGAAGGTAAAGGTGAAATAGATCTTAAGGTTAAGGGCAGTACTTCCAATCTTGTTTTTGCGGGTGAAATGAAAGGAAAAAAAAGCAGGATAAATGGGACCCCTGTAGATAATTTAATCATCGATTTTCGATATAATAAAAATGTTTTTAATTTATCTAATTTTTCTTTCCAGATAGGAGAGGGGGAAGTTTATGCGGATGGAGTATTGGATTTTAATTTCCCTTCTTTTGTTGAAAACCCGGAATTTTTTATTTATGCAAAGAATATAGAGCTTAATTTTTTAAGTAAACTGTTAGGCTTAGGGAAAATCAAAGGAATAAGTAATTTTTATTTGAAAACGAAGGGCTCTTTATTATCTCCCCGGATAAGTGGGAAAATAAGTTTATTTGACTTAGATATGAAAGAAGAAAAATTTAAAACCTTGAGGGCAGGTTTTAAATATGACAATAAATACTTGGAAATTACGGGAAAAACAGATAATCAACGTTATCAAATTAGAAGCCGGATAAAATTAACTGAAGAAAAAGTTAAAATAAATGAATTTAAAATTGTAATGTCCAATAAAGGGAAAATAAATATTACGGGTGATATGTCGAGGGGAAACGAGAAACAAGTTAATCTTAAATTGACCGCTGAAAAAATTGAAGGAAAAGAATTACCTTATTTAAAGAAATATTTTCATGATATAGAGGGAGAATTTGATTTCAAAGGCAGAATAAAGGGTAAATTAAGGGACCCTTTTCTCAGCGGCAGGTTATTTAGTTCAAATTTGATGATTGCCGGAAACAGTTCGACCTTTAATGCCCATATACAGTTGAACAAAGATGTTTTACAAATTACTTCTTTTAAGTTAAATAATTATTCCGGTGTTTTCAAGATGAAATTGAACGGAGAGAATACAGGTGAAGCAGAATTAATAGCTGACCGGGCAAAGGCTAAGATGTTTCTTTCTTTATTAAACCTTCCTGATTTAAACATAAATAACGAGACTGAATTAACAGGGGCAGTAACTCTTAACGGATCTTTCCGTGATTTTAAAAAGTTGAAAATAGAGGGTAAAATAAATTTATCCCCTTTAGCGGATTTTGAGAAAGTGTCTTTAGAGAAACTAAAACTGGATTTCTTTATGGAAAATCAAATACTTAAAATAAACAACTTGTCCCTTGGCCAAAAAAACGGACAAGTATTGCTTTGGGGAGCGATTGCGTTATATAACCAGTCAGAGTCAGAAAACAATATTAAATTAACCGCTGATTTTACATCTTTTAAAATTGGGGATATACGTATAAATGGGAGTACAGAGTATAAGGGGAACATTGTTTATCAGCCGACTTTAAGTATGAAAGGGAATATACAGTCTTCTGATTTAAAACTGAATGATAAAAAATTTAAGACTTCCAGCTGTAATATTGTTTATAAACAAAAGACAATCAATTGTACTGCGTTTAATTTAAACAAAGAATATAAGGGTAAATTAAAATTTGATTTTTCGAAAAATCCGCAGGTTAAGGGAGACGTCTCTGTCAATATTAATGAAGTATCTTCTCTTTTTGCTTTATTGCCGGATAAATTTTCTAAATTATCTATACCGAAAGGACAAATTAAAGCAAAATTTTTTATTTCAGGATTGCTTTCTAGTCCGGAAATTAAAGCTTACTTACATATTTTTAGAGGACAATTTCGCAGTATAGGTTTTAGTTTTTTATCTAATTTCTTGTATCACCAGGGAGAGGTGAAGTTAAAAACTACTTTATTGAAAATTGGAAGAGAAGGAAAAGTACGTATTTTGGGGAATGTTTTTCTGAAAGATAAAAGCGGAGAGTCTAAGGAAACTAATTTAATTTTTAATTTGAGTAAAATAGATTTAAAATTTTTAAAATATTTCCTGAAAGCTGAAGAAAAGATTAAGTTAACAGGGATAGCAGACGGAGTATTAAAATTAAAAGGGAGTTTATCCGTGCCTGTTTTATCCGGAGATATTCAGGGGGAAGATGTAAGTATTGAATCATTTCAAATAAAAAAATTAGATACAAAATTTGTTTTAGCCGATAAAAAAATAACTTTTTCGCAATTTTCTGTGCAAAAAAAAGAAGGAGAAATTGTTTTTTCTCCCGGAAGTTATCTGGATTTTTCTCAGTCTGATTTATGGCGTTTTCAGGTAATGCCGGTTTTAAAAAATATTAATTTGTCTAATATTTCTTTTTTTGGCGGTTTTTGTGGAAAGGGAAGTTTAAAGTTTAACCCCGTTTTACAGGTGAAAGCCGAGTTAATTACGGATAATTTATGGGTAAATAACCATAATTTTGAAAAAGAAAATTTAAAAATATCTTTTCAGGAAAATTGCCTGGACTTTATCCCTATTAATGAGAAAGATAAATATGTGAAGGGACGGATTGATTTTAGCAATAAATCAGTGATTATCTTTAATGATGTAAAAATTTATAAAAAAGAAGAAGAAATATTTATTCTGGATGGACGGTTAGATTTAGAGAAAGATAAAACAAATCTCTTGATTTGCGGATTGAACGAAGGTGTAGAGGCTGGAACTATTATGGAGATATTAAATATAAGAGCTTTTAACTTTACCGGAAAAAGCAGGTTCAATTTAAATCTTACAGGAAATTTTAATGCTCCTGTTTTTTCCTGTAATTTAGATATTGAAGAGGGCAGTTTATCCGGATTTAAATTTGATAACTTTAAAAGCTCATTATTTGTGAAAGAAGAGATGATAATTATCGATGAATTGAATATTACCAGAAAGAATGAGCGTTTGCTTACCGGCTCGGGAGAAATTCCTTTTGTTTTTGGTCCTAAGCGGCAAGAAAAAAATAAAATGAAAAAAATAAATATTAGTCTTGTTCTTCAAAGCAAAGAAGGTTTATCTGTTTTAAGTTCTTTTTCTGATAAAATAAAAAAAATTAAAGGGGAGATAGAGGGAAATATTAAAGTAGGAGGGACATTATTAAAACCGGAAGTAAAAGGGTATCTTCTTATTGACAATGCGGAAATAGTTAGTAAGGATGTAATGCGAAAGATTAAAAAATTTAAAGTAGATATTAATTTGATAGATGAACAAATACAAATAAAGAAGGTTTATGGCGAAATAGGCAAGGGAAATATAAATATATGGGGGCGCATCTATTTAAAAGAATTTTTTAAAATAGAAAAATTTGATTTATATCTGGAAACTTCCAAGGAAAGAGGTATTCCCCTTTCTTTAGAAGACATACCAATACCTCAGAATAGATTTTTTGACCGTTTGTTTCCCAATTTACCTTCTTCAGGGGAAGCTAAGATTAGTGCCCGTTTTTATGGAAATTCACAGGATTACCACATAGACGGAATTGCGGACTTATTTAATACGCATTTTACTTATCCACCGCTTCCTACAAAGAAAATATGGGAAGACCAGGGGTATCAAAAAAGTACGCAATGGGGTTTTTTAAACCGGGCAATTTGGAATTTTCAGATAAATGCGGTGGAAAATGTTTGGTACGAAAACAAGTTTGCTAATGTAAATGTGAGAGGCTCGATAAAACTTAAAGACAAAACAAAAAAAATTAAGGTTTCAGGGAAAGTGGAAGCGATAAAAGGGGATATAAATTATGTAGGAACAAACTTTGATATTAAAGAAGCTATTCTGGAGTTTAAAGACGGAGTTGGGTATTTAGACGGGAAAGCCGAAACACATGTTCAGAGATTTGAATCACAGCTAAATGGCAAGGGCCAATGGACAGATGATATTATTACGATGGTTTTTGAAAAAGGAAAATTAGGAGAGGTCAAACCGGTATTTTCTTCTAAGAATTTTCCTAATACTAATTCGGAAGAAGCAATGAAATTAGCTATTACCGGGGTAGATGTTGATAATATGGCCCCGGAAGATCGCGAAGTATTTTTAAGAAAAGAAGTGCTCAGGATTCTCGATGCAACCCTGGCCAGTCCTTTTATAAAAAACGTCCTAAAACGAACGGGTTGGGTAGATGTAATTAAAGTGACCAGAAAAGAAGAAAAAGTAGCACAGGAAACTCCTTTGATTTCTGATAGCCAGCCCAGTATTTGGAACGGAACTACTATTACTGTAGGGAAGTATTTGAGCGACCGGTTTTTCCTGGGATATTCTATGGGACTGTACAACAAATTTGAAAACAAGTTGGATCTTCAACAGGAAATAGAAATGTCGTATCGATTAAAAAGAAGCTTATATATCAAAAGTGTTTTAGGGCTGAGTGAAGAAGAAAGAAAGGTTTTTCTGGAACATCAATGGCGTTTTGGATGGCAGGAAGAAAAAGAGGAATAATTTCTTTACTTTTTTGAAGTATTTTGATATAATTTTTTTTTAGTTATTTTGTTATTAAACCATTAGATTCTCACATAAGGAAGTATATTAATATATTGCATTGCCGGGAAATACCTCTAAGTTTTAAGGAATCAAAACTGTCTAAAAGTAAGGGATAAAATATTTGTTGTAAAAAAAGGAGATGAGGAATGAAGATGTTTAAGTATAATTTAAAAAAAGTTATAAATATGTGCCTGGTATTAATTTGTTTATATTTTATAGCAGGAGTGGAATCTGCTTTTGCCCAGGTTATAAGAAAAATAGAGATTTTGGGAAACAAAACTATTGCCAGCAAGGAAATTATTGCCGTAATTGAAGTTAAAAAAGGCGATGAATTTGAGGAGGACAGTCTTAACCAGGATATAAGAAATATTTATAATCTTGGATTTTTTGATGAAGTGGTTCTTGATGTAGAACCGTTTGAGAAAGGAATAAAGGTTGTTTTTAAAGTGGCAGAAAAGACACTAATTAAACGAGTAGATTTTAAAGGGAATAAAAAGTTTTCCAATAAAAAACTAAAAGGAGAAATAAGTCTTAAAGAAAAAGAAGCTTTTGACCAAAAAAAGATGGAAGAAGATACTGAAAAAATAACTTTATTATATAAGGGTAAAGGATATGCAGATGTAAAGGTGGAAGCTTTTACGACAACCCTGGAAAAGGAAGGGTTGGTAATAGTTACTTTTTTTGTTACTGAAGGAAATCGGATTACTATAAATGAAATCACTCTATCCGGGGTGAAGGGATTTCCCCTTAAGAAAGTTTTAAAGAAAATAAAAACAAAGAAGAAAAAAATTTATAAGGAAGAGGTATTTAATACGGACTTGAAAACATTAGAATCGTTTTATAAACAAAAAGGATATATGGAAATAAAGATTTCAGAACCGCAGATTAATTATAATTCCGAAAGGACAGAAATGTATATTGAGATTCCTATTGATGAAGGAGTACAATTCAAAGTAGGTGAGATTACGTTTAGTGGAAATACTGTTTTTGAAGAAGGATTCCTGAAAAAAAAACTTGATCTTGTTCCCGGTAAAATCTTTAATGACAATAAGTATAAAACAAGGATGATGATTATTCAAAGTGTTTATGCAGAAAAGGGATATATCAGGATGGAAATTAATCCACAAATAGGCCTGGATAGAGAAAAAAAATTGGTGAATGTTAATTTCAAGCTTATAGAAAGAGGAAAAGTATATATAGATAAAATTTATATCGAAGGTAATACCATAACCCGGGAATATGTAATTAGGCGGGAGTTATTAATAAAAGAAGGCGATCCTTTTAATGTCGGGAAGATTCGGCGTACCCAGGAAAAGATCTATAACTTAGGTTTTTTTAGTGATGTAAAAATAGATGTTGAACAAACAGACGTTGCAGATAAAGCAGATTTGGTTTTATCGCTTAGCGAACAAAAAACAGGTTTAGCCAGTGTAGGAGCAGGTTATAGTTCACAGGATGGAGTATTGGGGACAATGCAGGTTTCTCAGACTAATCTTTTTGGCCGCGGACAAAAAATAACTCTTCTCTGGGAGTTTGGAGAGAAAAAGCAGAATTATGAAATAGGGTTTACCGAACGATGGATGTTTGGAACCAGAACTTCTTTTGGATGCAATGTTTTTGATATGGTGAGAATAAAAGATTATATTTATACAACAGAAGAGGACATAGAAAAGACAGACCGTTACAAAGAAGGCAGGAAAGGGGGGGATTTAAGAATAGGTAGACGATTAACCGATAAATATAGTACCAGCCTTACCTATGCTTATGAAGAAATAAAAATTTTTGATACTGATTCTGAATATATGCAAACTCAGGAAGGAATAAATACAACCAGCAGTTTCACCCATTATTTTATAAGGGATAGCCGGGATAATGTTTTTGATGCCTCCAGGGGCTCAAAAAATAGTTTTTCTACTGAGGTAGCAGGGGGAATCTTAGGGGGAGATAATAATTTTACTAAGAATATATTGTCTACCAGTTGGTTTTGTCCTACTATTTGGCGGTTTGTTTTGGCTTTTAACGCTGAAGTTGGCCGGGTAGAAGAGTTTGGCCGTTCTGACAGCGTTCCTATTTATGAAAAGTTTTATGTAGGGGGAGCGGAAAGTGTGAGGGGCTATGATTATCGTGGGCAGATTGGTCCGGCAGAAGGAGGAAATTATATGGCCGTTTTTAATGTAGAATATAAATTTCCCATTGTGACGGAAAAAGGGCATACAATTCTGCAGGGAGCAATTTTTGCTGATGCCGGAGGGTCATGGACAGTAAAAGATAAAATGACTCTGGAAATAGGATCAAGAGACGGACAAATGAAAGCAGGGTTCGGTGCGGGTATCAGGTTTAAAACCCCTGTATTTCCTATTCGGCTTGATTGGGGATATGGTTTAAATCATAAAGATTCGGTTCCTGAAGCTAACCGGCATCAATGGTATTTTACTATTGGTCAGCTTTTTTAAATAAATTTATGAGTTGTTGATTGCAATATCTAATTTGTTTTGCTGGAGCAAAGCGACAGCCTGTCCGCCAGTCTTTAAGGCGGATTTAGATAATAGGATTTAGTATTTGTTTTTAAAGAGATAGGATAGAGGAGTAAAAAAATGAATCGAAAGACTTTTTTAGTACTATTTTCTATTTTTTGCTTTTGTATTAGTAGTTTTTTATACGCTGTAACTTTATCTTCCGATTATGAGCGTATCGGGTATGTAGATATTAAGAGAGTATTTGATGAGTTTCCTAAAAAACAGAAAACCAAACAAAAATTAGAGGAAAAGATTAATCTTAAAAAAGAAGAAATAAAAAGACAGAAAGAAGAGATAGAAAAGCAAAAAGAAGAAATAAAAAAGCTGAAAGAAAATGCTATGGAAAAAGAAAGTACTGAATTTAAGATTGAAAAAAATACTATTACTCTGCAAGGAGTTCAAATTGAAAAAAATGAAAAGGATGGAAAATTAAAGCGGGATAAGATTCAGGAAAAAACCAGTGAATTTAAAGTTGAACAAGATACTGCAACCGTGAAAACAATCTATGAACAGCAAATGCATATTTTACAAAAGGAAAAAGCATTGAAGGAATTTATTAAAAAAGCAGGAAAAGAAATTAATTCCCTGGATAGAGAATATACGGAAGTAATATTAGGAATAATTTATGAGGCAGTAAAAAAAGTAGGCCGGGAGCAGGGAATTAGTATGATTTTCGATAAAAGAGAAGTTCTTTACGGTAAAGAAGTGCTGGATATTACAGACAAGGTATTAGAAAGGTTAAAAAAACAATAATGAATAAAGAGAATTTGAGATTCCCCCTAAAAGTAAAAGAGATTGCGCAGGCAATAAACGGACTAGTAGAAGGGGAGGAAGAAATTATTATCCGTAATGTAACCGGATTAAAAGAGGCCTCGGCAGGGGATATTTCTTTTCTTTCCAATCCTAAATACATAGAAGATTTAGCTACGAGCAGGGCGTCGGCAATTATCGTTTCCCATGATTTAAAATCAATAAAGGATAAAACTCTAATCAGAGTAAAAAATCCTTATTTCGCTTTTTCGCAGGTTTTGGATATTGTCTCTTCCGCTAAACAAGATTATATTACCAAAGAGGTACATAAGACTTGTTTATTGGGGGAGGGTGTTATTTTAGGTGAAAATGTTGCAATAGGTGCTTATTGTGTAATTGAGAATGAGGTAGAAATTGGTGAAGGTACGGTTATTTATCCGGGTTGTTATATTGGGAGGAAAAGTAAGATAGGGGCTAAGTCATTGATTTATGCTAATGTGACTGTTCGGGAAGAAGTATCAATTGGAAATGAGGTGATTATTCATTGTGGAGCGGTGATTGGAAATGATGGATTTGGATTTGTACCTTCTCAGGGGAAGCATTATAAAATTCCTCAAATAGGAAGAGTAGTGATTGAAGATGAAGTAGAAATTGGAGCAAATACTACTATTGATCGTGCTACTTGCGGGGTTACCCACATTGGCCGGGGGACAAAAATAGATAATCTGGTTCAAATTGCTCACAATGTAAAAATCGGAAAAAATTGTTTTATTATAGCACAGGTAGGTATATCAGGAAGTACCCGGATAGGTGACAATGTGACTTTAGCCGGTCAGGTAGGAGTAGTGGGGCATATTAGTATTGGGGATAAAGTTATTGTTGGGGCACAAGCAGGGGTAACGCATAGTATTCCGGCCCAGGCAGTTGTTTCCGGTTATCCGGCCAGGCCGCATCAAAAGGCAAAAAAAATAAATGCTTTAATGCAAAAATTACCTGAAATGTATAAAGAAATTCAAGAAATAAAAAAGAAAATGAAATAAAGAAGAATAAATATAAAATTTAATAATTTTGAATAGTAAAATTTGAAGAGGAGAAAAAATAATGGAGCAGCAAAAAACGATAGAAAGAGAAGGATCTTATTCCGGGGTAGGCCTGCATACGGGAGTAAAAACAAAAATTACTTTTAAACCGGCTCCGCCTGATTCCGGAATAAAATTTATACGGGTTGATTTACCCGGGCAACCGGTAATTGACGCGAGTATTGCTAATGTAGTAGGAATTAAAAGGGGTACTACTATTGGTAAGAACGGAGTGGAAATACATACAGTAGAACATTTAATGGCGTCTTTTTATGGATTAGGAATAGATAATTTAATTGTTGAGGTTGATTCAAAAGAATTGCCGGTAGCAGATGGAAGTTCTCTGCCTTTTTTAGAAGTTCTGAAAAAAAGCGGGATAAAAATTCAAAATGTTCCTAAAAATTATTTTGTTGTTAATCAACCGATAGAATTTTCTCAGGGTGGGACACAATTAATTGCTTTGCCTTATAACGGTTTTAAAATTAGTTGTACTATTGATTATAATCATCCGCTGTTAAAAACGCAGTTTTTTTCTTCTGTAATTACAGAAGAAATTTTTCAGGAGGGAATTGCTTCTTCTCGTACGTTTTGTTTTGATTATGAAATAGAAGAATTAAAAAAACAAGGATTGGGACGAGGAGGGAGTCTGGAAAATGCGGTAGTGATCGGGGAGAAAGGCATTCACAATAAGAATTTACGCTTTAAAGACGAATTTGTTCGTCATAAAGTGTTGGATTTAATCGGAGATTTATATTTGATGGGGAAATTTTTAAAAGCACATATTATTGCTGTTAAATGCGGGCATCCTTCCAATATTGCTTTAGCTAAAAAAATAAAGGAACATATGTTGTCTTCTTCCGGGTCCAAAACAGTATCTTCTCTTCCTAATGACCGGATGCCCAAAAATGAGGTTATTGAAGGTAAAGTTTTTGATATTACCCAGATTCAGGAAATAATTCCGCATAGGTATCCTTTTCTTTTTGTAGATAAAATTATAATAGTGGAAGAAAAAAAAGCAATAGGATTTAAAAATGTAACTATTAATGAAAATTTTTTTAACGGGCATTTTCCCGGACATCCCATTATGCCCGGGGTGCTTATTGTCGAAGCAATGGCTCAAACATCGTGTGTTTTATTTTTAAGCAGGCCTGATCTAAAAGATAAAATTGCGTATTTTATGGCAATCAAAGAGGCAAAATTCAGAAGGCCTGTTTTTCCGGGAGATCAATTAAGATTGGAAATAGAAATATTAAAAGCAAGAACAAGAGGAGGAATTATTAAGGGATTAGCTTATGTAGGTGATAAGTTAGCTGCTCAGGCAGAATTTATGTTTTCTCTGGTAGATAAATAACTATTTATAAATTGATATAAAATTCCGGGTTATTAACAATTTTTTTTAAAAATACTTTAATAAAAAAATTCTTAGATATTTGCTGAACGAGACAAGTAGATTATAATAGATTAGAAAAACAAAAAGGAAGGATTCAAAAAGTGGATATTCATGAGACTGCTTTGGTTTACCCTGGCTCTGTTATTGGAGAAGGAGTAAAAATAGGTTGTTATTCTGTAATTGGGCCCAAAGTTAAACTGGGTAAAGGGTGTGTTGTTGGGCAGAGGGTAATTATAGAGGGAGATACCCAAATAGGAGAGAATTGTGCTATTTATACCGGGGCGGTTATCGGAAGTATTCCCCAGGATTTAAAGTATAAAGGAGAAGATACTAAAGTAATAATAGGGAAGAACACGATTGTTAGGGAGTATGTTACCATTAATAAAGGCACTGGATCTACCGGTGAAACAAGGATAGGGGATAATTGTTTTTTAATGGCTTATGTTCATGTTGCTCATGATTGTCTTGTTGGGAACCGGGTAATTTTAGCTAATGTTGCCACTTTGGCCGGGCATGTGACCGTAGAAGATAGAGTTATTATCGGGGGAGTTACTCCTATTCATCAGTTTGTTCGCATAGGCAGATTGGCTATTGTGGGTGGAGCATCGCGTGTAAGCAAAGATATTCCTCCTTATTGTAAAGCCGCGGGAAGTCCTATTAAGTTGTTTGGGTTAAATATAATAGGTTTACGGAGAGTGAATTTTTCTTCTCCGTTAAAAAAGGAGTTAAAAAAAGTGTATAAAATTTTTTTTAATTCTAATCTTAATACTACGCAAGCATTAGAAAAACTTCAAAAGGGGATAAGTTTTAGTGAAGAAGTAAAATACTTTATCAATTTTGTTAAACAATCGAAAAGAGGGATATGTAAATAATGAATAAGATAGGGATTATTGCCGGTAATGGCAAATTTCCTTTTATTTTTGCGCAGAAAGCTAAAAAAACGGGAAAAGAAATAGTAATTATTGCCTTAAAAGGAGAAGCGGACAAACAAATAGAAAAAATAGCGGATAAGGTTTATTGGATTAATGTTGGTAAACTGGGTAAATTAATTGAAGTTTTAAAACAGGAAAACGTAAAAGAAGCAGTAATGGCCGGACAGGTAAAACATACGCGCCTGTTTACTGAAATAAAATTGGATTTTCGGACAATTAAGTTGCTGGGTAGAATAGAGAATAAAAAAACAGATTCTATCTTGGGAGCAGTAGCGCAGGAATTGGAAAGAGAAGGAATTAAATTGCTTGATCCCTGCCTTTTTTTATCTTCCCTTCTTCCTAAAAAAGGAGTTCTTACCTTAAAGAAACCTACAGGGGAAGAAAAAGAGGATATTAAATTCGGGTTTGAAATTGCTAAAAAAATTGCAGGGTTGGATATCGGTCAGACAGTAGTGGTTAAAAATAAATGTGTGTTAGCGGTAGAGTCTTTAGAAGGGACAAATGAATGTATTTTACGGGGAAGTCAATTAGGCAGAGGGAAAATAATAGTAATAAAAGTATCCAAACCTAATCAGGATATGCGTTTTGATGTACCGGTGATTGGTAAAAAGACAATAGAGGTTTTAATTCAGGCCAAGGTATCTGTCCTGGCTATTGAAGAAAATAAAACTTTAATTTTTGATAGAGAAGAAGTTATTTTTTTAGCCAATAAAGCAGGAATAAGTATTGTAGTAATTTAAGATAGAAATTAAGAAATACGGGTATTGCCGATATTGGGTTATTAAAATAGCTAATGGAATGAATGATTTTATGTTGGAAGAGGATATTTTCCCCGTACTTTTTCAGGGTACGGGGTTATTTCTCATAGGATTTTAGTTAATTTGGTGAAACAGGGAGAAAGACAAAGTGAATAAAGTAAAGATAGGTGTAGTAGGAGTAGGGTATTTAGGACAGCATCATGCACGTATTTATAGTAAAATGGAAGATGTAGAATTAGTAGGAATAATTGATGTAGATGAGAAGAGGGCTTTAAAAATTTCCAGAGAATATAAAGTCCCGGTTTATACTTCAATAGAGGAACTTTCTTCTAAAATACAAGCAGTGAGTATTGCTGTTCCTACTAAGTTACACTACAAAGTTGGAAAAGAATTCTTAAAGGCGGGGGTGCATACTTTAATAGAAAAACCAATTACTAATTCTTTGGAGGAAGCAGAAGAATTACTTAAAACAGCCAAAGAAAATAATTGCATTTTGCAGGTAGGGCATATTGAAAGATTTAATCAGGCTGTTAGTGAGGCGCAAAAACATATATCCAATCCCCGGTTTATTGAAAGTTACAGATTAGGCCCTTTTAATCCCCGGGCCAGTGAGGTAGGAGTAGTTTTAGATTTAATGATTCACGATATTGATATTATTCTGTTTCTGGTAAATTCTCCGGTAATTAATATTGATGCGGTGGGGGCGGCTATTTTAACCGATAAAGAAGATATTGCTACTGCACATATTAACTTTGAAAACGGGTGTGTAGCTAATATTACCGCCAGCAGGGTTACTTTGGAAGCAATGAGAAAGATTCGTATATTTCAGGAAAATGCTTATATTTCTTTGGATTATGCAAAGCAAAGTTTAAAAATTTATAAAAAGAAGAAGTCTTTGTCCTCCGTGAAGTCTATGTCCGATATAGAAATAATTAAACCAAAATTACTTTCCAGAGAGCCTCTTAAAACGGAACTCGAAGAATTTGTTGGATGTATTAAAGGAGGAAAAAAGCCGCTTGTTTCCGGGGAACACGGAAAAGATGCTTTGGAAGTAGGTTTGGAAATTTTGAAAAAATTAAAGGTATGTAATAATAATGTCTAAAAGAATACTTATTATTGCCGGAGATCCTTCCGGTGATACATATGGGGCAAGTTTGATTAGTAATTTGCGGCAAGTTTCTCCCGGGATTGAAATTTATGCTTTAGGCGGAGAAAAAATGCAGGCGGAAAAAATTAATTTTTTATATAATTTAGTGGATTTAACGGTAATAGGCTTTTTTGAGGTACTAAAAAATTTAGTGGATTTTTGGAAGGTTTTTAATCAAGTTAAATCTTTTCTTAAAAAAGAAAAGCCTGACATAATAGTACTAATTGATGCCCCCGGATTTAATTTAAGGGTAGCTAATGTAGCCAAAAAAATGAATATTCCGGTGGTGTATTATGTTTCCCCGCAAGTATGGGCATGGGGTAAAAACAGGATAAAAAAAATATCCCGGCTGGTCAGGAAAATGTTGGTTTTTTTCTCTTTTGAGGAACGAATGTATAAGAGGGAAAAAATAGATGTTTCTTTTGTCGGGCATCCAATGCTGGAGATAATAAATCCCAATAAGACTAAAAGTAAAACATGTAATTTGCTGGGGTTGGAAGAAGAAAATCCTATTATTGGAATTATGCCGGGTAGCCGTAAACAGGAAATTGATTATTTATTACCGGCAATGTTGAAGATAAGTAAAAAAATAATTTCCGAGATGCCGGAAGTGCAGTTTGTTTTGCCTTTATCCGGGAATATAGAGGAAAATTATCTTCGGCAATTTAAGATTCCGGATAATAAGTTTCTAGTGGTTAGGGATAAAGATTATAATATAAGAAATATAATGGATTTTGCCTTAGTTGCTTCAGGAACAGCAACATTGGAAAATGCCTGTTTAAATGTTCCTATGATTATTATGTATAAGGTTTCCGGGGTAACTTATTTTTTAGCAAAAAGATTGATAAATGTTCCTTATATTGGTTTGGTAAATATAATTGCAGAAGAAAAAATCGTTCCTGAGTTTATTCAAAAAGAAATAGATTCAGAAGAGATTATTAAAGTAGCCCTAACCTGGTTGAAATCTCCACAGGTATTGTTGGAAATTAAAGATAAGTTGCAGATAGTAAAAGAAAAACTGGGAAAACCGGGAGCTTCCAGAAAAGCGGCAGAAGAAATACAAAAATTATTAATATAGAGAAGGATGATAAATTGTATAAGCGTTTACTTTCTTACGTTAAACCCTATAAACTTAGATTTGCCGAATCAATGGTGTGTATGATATTTGTAGCTGCTTTAACTGCTATTTCTATGTATATCCTTAAAGATGTAGTGGATAAAATTTTGATTGAAAAAAACACAAAAATGTTATTGTTGATTTGTGTAGTTGTTCCTTTAATTTATATGTTTAAAGGATTATTTGCTTATGGACAGACTTATCTTATGGGTTATATAGGTCAGAAAGTAGTTTTAAATATTCGTAATCAGCTATATGAAAAATTACAAAGGCTTTCACTGGATTTTTATAATAAAAACTCTACAGGTGAAATAATGTCACGTTTAACTAACGATATATATGCCTTGCGTGAAGCAATAGTAAGGGTTCCTGCTTGTATTATCCGGGATGGATTTACTATTATATTTTTAACTATATTACTTTTTTATCTGCATTGGAAATTTGCTTTTATTGCTGTTTTTATTTTCCCGTTGACCAGTCTTCCTATTGTGAAATTTGGCAGAAAATTACGCAGGGTTGGCCGACAGGGACAAAAAAAAATGGGGGATATTTATTCTATATTGCAGGAAACCGTTACCGGTGTAAAAATAGTAAAAGCATTTAATATGGAAAAACATGAAATTGAAAAATTTGCACAGGAAAATCGTAATTTTTTCAGTATAATAATGCGTTCAATGAGAGTAGAAGCATTAACTTCTCCTGTAATGGAATTTTTAGGAGCATTGGGAGTTGCTTTTATTATTTGGTATGGCGGCAGGGATGTTATTCGTGGATTATGGACGGCAGGAGCTTTTTTTGCCTTCGTAGGAGCGGCATTTTCTGCTTATAATCCTATAAAAAGTTTTTCCAAAATGAACAATAAAATTCAACAGGCAATAGCTGCGGCCGAAAGAATATTCCAGATTTTAGATGAAAAAATAACAGTGATAGAAAAAGAAAAAGCATATCCTTTAACCTCTTTTAAAAAAGAAATTATTTATAAGGATTTGTTCTTTGGTTATAATTCTTCCACCGAAGATGTTTTAAAAAATGTAAATTTTACCGTAAAAAAAGGAGAAATTGTAGCTTTTGTCGGTCCTTCGGGAGCAGGAAAAACAAGTATAGTGAATTTATTACTTCGTTTTTACGATACTGACCGGGGAAATATTCTTATAGATGGAAATAATATAAAGGATTTTACGTTGAGTTCTTTACGTAAAATAGTAGGAATAGTTACTCAGGAGACGATTCTATTTAATGATACTCTGAAAAATAATATTGCATATGGAAATATGAATGCTTCGGAGGAGGAAATAATTCGCGCAGCTAAAACAGCGGAATCACATGACTTTATTACTCAGATGCCCGAAGGTTATGATACGGTTATCGGTGAAAGGGGGGTTGTGTTATCCGGGGGGCAGAAACAAAGAATTGCTATTGCCAGGGCTATTTTAAGGAATCCTTCTATTTTGATTTTAGATGAAGCTACTTCTTCTTTAGATACAGAGTCAGAATTATTAGTTCAGGAAGCTCTGGAACATTTAATGGAGAAGAGGACGGTATTAGTAATTGCTCATCGTTTATCCACTATTAGAAAAGCGGATAAAATTATAGTAATAGATAAAGGTAAAATTGTTCAGGCAGGGAAGCATGAGGAACTTATCGGGCAAAGCGGGATATATAAAAAATTATATGAATTACAATTTATGTCTTCCGGTAGCGGAATACAAGAAGCCTGATTTATCTTTAAAAGATAGTAGGTAAATTTGTCGTTAAAAAATAACAGGAAGATAAAAAATGTTTAAATGGTTAGAAGATATAAAGGTTGTTTTCATTAAGGATCCGGCAGCTAAAGGATACTTAGAGGTTCTTTTATGTTATCCGGGGTTGCATGCTTTATGGTTACATCGGATAGCACATTTATTTTTCAAGTTAAAGATAACCTGTTTAGCTCGTTGTATTTCTCATTTCAGTCGGTTTATTACCGGAATTGAAATTCACCCCGGAGCAGAAATCGGCAGAAGATTTTTTATTGATCACGGGATGGGTGTTGTTATAGGAGAGACTACCCGGATAGAAGATGGGTGTTTGCTTTATCAGGGGGTGGTTTTAGGAGGAACCTCTTTAGAAAAAGGAAAAAGGCATCCAACCCTTAAGGAAAATGTTGTCGTAGGTGCCGGGGCAATTCTTTTGGGTCCGATAACCGTGGGGAAAGGGGCAAAAATCGGCGCTGGTTCGGTAGTTATCAGAGATGTTCCTGCTCAGTCGACAGTAATTGGTGTACCGGGAAGAGTGGTAGAACGGGAGGAAAAATTTAAAATGGATTTAGAGCATGGAAAATTGCCCGATCCGGTCGCAGATGCGGTTAAATTAATTCTGGCTGAATTAAATAAAATGGAAAAAAGATTGGAGAAAATAGAAACAATGGAAGGAATTACCTGCAAAATAGATGAATATTTAAAGATGAGGGAAAAGGAGATAGAAAAAGAATTTATTAGTGATGATTTGTGTAAAAAAATATCTAAAGAAAAAAAAAACAAGAAAAATAAATATTTAGCTGATTAAAATTTATTAATTTGGCGATAAGTAAAATTATATTAGGGGGATAAATGAGAAAAAAAATTTTAATTAATTTTTGTTTGCTGGTTTTTTTAAGTCAAAGTTATAGTATGGTTGTTTTTGCTAAAGAAAAGCCCCCTACCCAATATTATGCTTATGATGGGATGGATATCGGGGCACGGCCGATTGCACTGGGAGGAGCTTTTGTTGCTGTTTCTGATACGGCAGATGCTCCTTTTTGGAATCCGGCCGGTTTATATAATTTAAAAAGTAATTCTCTTTCTTTTATGCTTAATTTTAGTTATCAGAGCAGTCTCTTATGGGAGGAGGTTATAGCCAATGAACCATTGAGAGGCAAGAGATTTTCTCATTTAGTTTTTGCCAGTCCTCAGGGAGCAATTAGTTGGAGGGAATTATCTAATTATACGGAATATAATTATTTCCAGGAAGTTATTGATGGTGACCGGCATGAAACATGGAAGGATATAGAAGTAAAGATAAGTCAGTATATGTTTTCTGTTTGCAAGTCTTATAGTGCATCTTTAATTGGCGGGATAAATATGAGTTATCTTAGTGGACGAATGGCAGTATCTGAGAAAAACAAAGTAAATGATTTATGGGGTGAAGCGGAACAGAATATTTCCGACGGAAGTGGACTTAGTTTTGATTGGGGATTTATTTATGTCATACGGAAATTTTTTCATGGAGGAATAATGTTTCAAAACTTCCCTGGTTATATGTTTTGGGATGATTATAAAACAGAACAACTTCCTTTGGTGGTAAGAATGGGTTTTGCTATGAAAATGACTGATTTATTAACTTTTTCCTGGGATTATGAGGATAGAATGTATGAAAAGACAAGTGACAAAAAGATTTATCATGTAGGACTGGAACAAATAATTATGGATACCGTTTTTTTACGAGGGGGAATGAACGGCGAGAATCTTAATCAGGCAAGACAAATAACTTATACTGCAGGAATAGGTTTTAAGAAAGAAGAATATGTAGTAGATTTAGCTATGAAGAGATACCATTTATCGGTAACTTCCGATGAGGTAATAAATAATTTCCTTTGTTCTTTAAGCGTACCCTTTTAACCGGCTTTGGTTATTTTTCCGGCCTGGATACACTGGGTGCAGACATAAACTTTTTGTTTTCTACCGGAAACTAATATATTGATTTTTTGTAAGTTTGGTTTGAATTTTCGTTTAGTGTGCCTTTTTGAATGGCTGATTGCGTTTCCGCTCATTGATTTTTTGTGACAAATTGTACATTGAAAAGACATTTTTTTCTCCTTTAGATAATATAAATGTGATGAAATATAGCATATTGACAGAAAAAATGCAAGAAAAAACTTAAGAACAGTACTTTGTTGAATAAAAATTTCAATTTTTGTAAATCATGTAGAATCAGGTAACCAATAGAATAAAAACAAATAGGAAAGGTTTTAGAAAATGAAAGCAAAAGCAGAAACAAGTATTTTTGATAATAAGAAGATTGTTTTTATTGGCGCAGGGAATATGGCGGAAGCGTTAATTAAAGGTATCCTAAAGGCTAAATTAATGAATAAACAGCAGATTATAGCCACGGATATAAAAAAAGAAAGACTGGAATATATTAAAAAAGAGACAGGAATAAATACCTTTTTAAATAACCGGGATGCTGTGGAAAAGGTGGATTTTATTGTTCTTTCGATTAAACCACAGATGTTAGAGGAAGTTTTAAACGAAATAGGCAAGCAATTATTACCGCATCAATTGGTTATTTCTATTGTTGCCGGGGCTACTACTGTTTATATTGAAAAACAAATAAATGACCAAGTTCCTTTAATTAGAGTGATGCCTAATATCGCAGTTTTAGTCAGACAGGGAATGTCTGCTTTTTGCTCGGGTAAATATTCCCGGATAAATCACGAAAAAATAACAGAAGAAATTTTCGGATGTGTTGGAAAAGTACTAAAATGCCAGGAAAAAGAGATGGATGCGGTAACGGCTTTATCCGGAAGCGGACCTGCTTACCTTTTTTATTTATTGGAGATTTTAATTAGAGCAGGAAAAGAAATGAAATTGCCGGAAGAAATGTCGCAAATTCTATCAGAGCAAACTATTTTAGGGGCGATAAACATGGTAAATGAAACTAAAATATCTCCGGACCAATTGCGGGAACGGGTAACTTCTCCGGGTGGTACTACTCAGCAGGCTTTAGACTATTTGGAAGAAAAATATTTTGCGGGTATTTTAGTAGAAGCAATAAAAAAAGCAAAAAAGAGAGCGGAGGAGCTCTCTATAAAATAAATAAAGGGGGAAGGGGAAATGGATTTTTTATTAAGATTTGTTGGATATTTGGTTAACAGTGTGATAGTTCTTTTTACGGCGGTTTTATTAATTAAAATATTTGTTCATGTAAAAAAGAAAGAAATTGGAACAATACCCATGGGAACGGCCATTAAAGAATTAACTGATTTTATTTTAAAAAAGGCCAGGCTTTTTTTACCTATTAAAGGAGAAGTTACTTTATCCGTGACTACTGTTTTTGTTTTAATAGGTTTATTTTGTTTGGTGAAAAGATGGATGATTGGATAAAAAGCTGTATTTATAATTGTGAATGAATGGGAATGTGGTTTTTTATTGCTTTCCCTTTTAGATAATATAAAAAGAAAGTGTTGGCTATTTTTGAGGATAACACAGTTATAAAAGATAAATAAAATTTATTGGATAATTTTAAACCGGAGGAAAGATGGAATACAATAAGACATTGAATTTGCCTAAGACTAAATTCCCGATGAAAGCTAATTTACCTCAAAAGGAGATACAAATACAAAAAGTATGGAGTGAACTTAAATTATATGATTTAATTCAAAAAAAGAATATGAATAAAAAGAAATTCATTCTCCATGACGGTCCTCCTTATGCTAACGGGAATATTCATATGGGACATGCTTTAAATAAAATACTGAAAGATATTATTGTTAAGTATAAATCTATGTCTGATTTTAGTGTTCCTTTTGTTCCGGGATGGGATTGTCATGGTTTACCTATTGAATTTCAGTTGTTTAAAAAATTAGGCATAAATAAAAATGAAATAGAAAGAGTGAAGTTTCGCCGAAAAGCAGCTCAATATGCTCTAAAGTTTGTTAAAGTTCAAAAAGAAGAATTTAAGAGATTAGGAATATTTGCTGATTGGGAAAATCCTTATTTAACTATTAATCCTAACTATGAAGCTAAAACGATAAAAGTTTTTAAAGAATTAGTAAAAAAAGGATATATTTACAGGGGGGTAAAACCTGTTTACTGGTGTATTAGTTGTGAAACTGCTTTAGCTGAGGCAGAAGTAGAATACATGGATCATTCCTCTCCTTCTATTTATGTAAAATTTGATTTAAAAGAAGAAAGTATTTCTTTGCTGGGTAAAGAAAAATTTACTTCTTTACCCTCGGTTTTAGTCTGGACAACTACTCCCTGGACTTTACCGGCTAATCAGGCATTATGTTTTCATCCTGAATTTGATTATGCTTTAACTTATTGTAAGTTTTCTTCCGATAAAGAAGAACTGTTAATTATCGCTAAGGATTTATTACCCGCGCTTAAGGACAAGATAGGAATTGAAGAATATAAGGTTGTAAAGATTTTAAAAGGAAGAGAACTGAGTGGAATAAAATGTAAACATCCTTTTTTAGAAAAGATATCCGTAGGAATATTGGGTGATTTTGTAAGTATAGAGGAGGGAACGGGTGTTGTTCATATAGCTCCCGGACACGGCCAGGAAGATTATGCGGCAGGCTTAAGATATAATTTACCGATTTATTCCCCGGTGGATGAAAAAGGAAGATTTACTAAAGAAGTAGAGTTATTTTCAGGGCAGAATGTATGGGATTGTAATTCTAAAATCATTGAAAAAATTAAAGAATCAGGAAATCTTCTTTATACCCGGGAGATTGAGCATTCTTATCCTCATTGCTGGCGTTGTAAGAAACCGGTTATTTTCCGTTCTACCGACCAATGGTTTATGAAGATAGATAAAAATGATTTACGCTCTGTTGCCGTTGCAGAAAGCACAAAAGTAAACTGGATCCCTTCCGCAGGGGAAAAGAGAATAAAAGCAATGGTGGAAAACCGTCCTGACTGGTGTCTTTCCCGGCAGCGTTATTGGGGGATTCCTTTACCTATTTTTTATTGCCGGGAGTGTAATGAGCCCTTATTAAATGAAGAAGCAATAGAGGCAGTAGGGGAATTATTTAGTAAAGAAGGGTCCGACAGCTGGTTTATCCGGAAACCGGAAGAAATTTTATCTTCAGATATTCGTTGTTTAAAATGTGGAAAAGGGGTATTTAAAAAAGAAGAAGATATATTAGATGTATGGTTTGATTCTGCAGTAAGTAGTGAAGCGGTATTGAAGATGAGGGATTTTCTTTCCTGGCCTGCTGATTTATACCTGGAAGGGTCAGACCAGCACAGAGGATGGTTTCAGGTTTCTTTGCTTATTTCCTGTGCTTTAAATGGAAAAGCACCTTTTGGTTCTGTTTTAACTCACGGATTTATAGTAGACGGAGAAGGGAAGAAAATGAGTAAATCTTTAGGAAATGTTATTGCCCCTCAGGAAATAATTAAGGATTATGGAGCGGATATCCTGAGGCTTTGGGTTTCTTCGGAAAATTATGCAGAAGATATACGTCTTTCCGGAGAAATCATTAATCAATCGATAGATACATATCGCCGCATACGTAATACTATACGTTATTTGTTGTCCAATCTTAACGATTTTAATTTTGAACAGAAAGTTTCTTATGAGCAATTAGAAGAGATAGATAAATGGGCATTGCACAAATTACAAAAACTGATTGAAGAAGTGATTTATGGATATAATAATTATCAATTTCATCGGGTCTATAAATTAATTCATAATTTTTGTGCCGTGCAGCTTTCTTGGTTTTATTTGGATGTTTTAAAAGACAGGTTATATACTTTTCAGGTAGATTCTAAGCAAAGAAGATCTGCACAAACGGTAATGTCTGAAATTTTGTTGAGTATAGTGAAATTGTTGGCTCCGATACTTTCTCATACTTGTGAAGAAGTCTGGCAATTTTTATCCAAAAAAGAAAAGAGTGTTTTTCTTTCAGATTTTCCCCGGGAAAACAACTTGTGGAAAAATGATGATTTAGATGAAAAATGGGCAAAAATATTGAAGGTTAAAAGTATTGTGACCAGGGCACTGGAAAAAGCACGTACCGGAAAAATAATCGGTAATTCTTTAGAAGCCAAAATAGAAATCTATACTACTGCTGCGGATTGGTATCAATTTTTACAGGAAAATAAAAATATCTGGGCAACAGTTTTTATTGTTTCTCAGGTAGATTTTTTTGATAGTGAGGGTCCGTCTGATGCCTATAAGGATGAGGATTTGCCGCTTTTAAAAATAAAAGTTTCCTTTGCTGTAGGAGAGAAATGTGTGCGTTGCTGGAATTATAGCGAAAGGGTGGGGGAAGACAGTGAACATTCCCAGTTGTGTCATCGATGTGTAACAGTGGTGAAAAATATGCTCTGCAATGCATAAGGGTGTTTATTAAAGCTAAAATGTGTTTTTCTCTAAACGCATAATTTTACCCTTCGGGCACACAAAAACAGGTTAAAAATGAGCAACTCGCTTTGTTCAAACAGGCTCATTTTTTTTGCGCATGTTTTTGTTAAAATTTGCTAAGTCGTTCAAAACACATTTTACCTTTAATTTTAAAGGATATAAAAAAGTGTCAACTATTTTAGTATAAGACATTTTTAATTCATAATGTGGGCTATGGGCTGTTTATGTATTTATGTTTACAATGAAAAATATAGAGGGGATAGTATATTAATCATGTTTTATCTGGTCGCCTTAGCTGTGTTATTTTTGGATATGGCCACTAAATTATTGGTGGTTAATAAGATGGATATGGGGCAATCCATACCCATAATAAAAAATGTTTTTCATTTCACCTATATTGTAAATAGAGGAGCTGCTTTTGGTATTTTTCCGCAAGGAAATTTTATTTTTATTCTAATTTCTTTTGTAGGAATAATAATGGTTGTTGGGCTATACAAAAAATTAAATAAAGAAGAATTTTTTTTAAGGTTACCCCTGGGTTTTATTTTAGGAGGTATTTTAGGTAATCTTTTTGACCGTATATTCAGAGGGGAAGTAGTTGATTTTTTTGATTTCCGCATCTGGCCTATTTTTAATTTTGCTGATACTTTTATTTGTATAGGAATTTCTATCATTTTTTTATTTACAATTTTAGGAAAAAAATTTAAACCGGTTTTTTAGTTTAAGGAGCAAAAATGTATCCAGTATTATTAAAAACCCCTTTCTTTACTATTCATACCTATGGTTTTTTTATGGCCATAGCCTTTTTAATTAGTTTAAAAGTAGTTATTTATAGAGCGAAAAAAGTTGGGATAGAAGATGAAATTATTTATGATTTAAGTTTAATTATTTTAATTTCCGGTATTATCGGAGCGAGGATTTTAGAGGGGTTAATAAATTTTTCTTTTTATATTTATAATCCTGTGGAAATTTTTAAAATCTGGAAGGGTGGATTGGTTTTTTATGGTGGATTTGTGGCTGCTGTTTTAGGTGTCATTATTTTTATATTTAAGAAAAGGCTTAATTTAGGGAGAATAGCGGATTTATATGCACCGGTGATTGCTTTAGG
>JAGLHV010000020.1 GCA_023143305.1 bacterium
GCCATACTAAATATAGAAATCATCCCAACACTTAAAACATCCATAGAGATTGAAAACAACAAGATAATAACCGCCCCCGGACAAGGAATTATCCCTACCGCAAAAACAAGGGGAATTATACTTTTATTATTACTTTTAATCCGGCAGGATATCTCTCTCTGCCCGTTTTTTATCCTGTATAACTCAATAATTGCCTTAATCAATAAAAACAATCCCAGCAAGGTAATCAAGGCATAGCTAATTATTTTAATTGCCCCACTTAAATTTTCAAATGAAGTTAAATAAGTTTTTTTCACTATTAAATACAATATTAGCACTATAATCAAAGACGACCCCGCATGAAAAAAGGCAATTAAATTTCCCACAATAATCCCCTTTTTAACATTTGCCTCTCGGGATAAAAAATAAGAGAAGGCTATTATTTTCCCGTGTCCCGGTCCTAAAGCATGAATAAAACCATAAATAAAAGAAATGAAAATAACAACGAAAAGTGCCCGACCGGAACCGGTATTTTTTATTTCCCGGGTTAATTCAGTTAATTTAGCACTCAATTTTTGCTGCAGAGGGACAATCTTAACCATAATCTTTTGTATAAAACCCGGATATCGAAGGATTTTTACTGCTTTTTTTTCCGGTTCTCTGGATAAAAACGGGTTATCCCCGGCAAACAACAACGATTGAAAAATAAAACCAAAAATAAAAGTACTTAATATTAATTTTTTATTCATTTTTTTTCTTAAATTTTAAAATTATTTCCTGAGGAAAAATCTGTCCAAAATAGTAAGGATTACCGGTGTTATCCTTCAACTGCCAAGTATAATCAACGTCCATTAAGCTCTTTCCTTCAAACCGGACACAATCTTTATCCAGTTTTAAAATATCCACATAATAAGAATCGTCGTATATAGCAATCCTTATTTCTTTACAGAAAATTTCTACGGGTACTTTACAGGGAATAAAAAAATCATAAATAACACAATTGTTTTCCAAACAAACTGAAAAGTTTTCCGCCGTTTCTATTATAAAATCTTTTTCATCTATTTTTATTCTGGTAAAATAATTAAATTTTCTTAAATTGGAAAATGCCTCATTTTTAATTGTTTCTATTTCTGTTAAATCAAAAATACCGTCTTTATTTTGGTCATAGTCATGTGTTATCATACTACTAAACATTTCATCAAAAATCCATTTTATTTTTATTCCTGTTAATCCTTCTTGATTAAAAACAATAGTTACGTCATTATCAATAAAAACATGAGGGTGAGCAATTAGATAATTAGTAATAAATAAACAATAAATTATAGTCACCCGGTAAAAATTATTTCTTATTTTCATTTTTTTATTTTTCAGCATAATTAACCAAATAGACAGCGTATATTAATTAGAGTCAATTTTTTAGATTTGTATTTATTTGTTCCAATTCAATCAACTCAGCAACACTGGAAATAAGTTTAAACGGTTTTGCTTTTTTCAATTCGCTCTCTGAAGAAGACCCACTCATTACCGCTACAGTTCTCACCCCGGCATTTTTTCCGGCGTAAACATCTACCACCATGTCTCCCACATAAAATGCTTCATCGGGATTAATTTTTAATTCCTTCAAAATTCTCAATAATAAAACAGGCTCCGGTTTGAGTTCCTCTACCGCACCCGCACAAATAATCAAATCGAAATACTTCTCTATCTCTAAATGATTTAATAAAATCAAACTGAATTTTTCCGGCCGGTTAGTAGCCACAGCCAGTTTACAATTATTTCTTTTAAGCATGTTTAACATTTCCTTTGTTCGAGGCATAGTACGGGCATAAGCAGTTAGGGAAAACTTATGATGTTGACGATAAATATCCAGTGCTTTTTCTACATCTTCATCTTTTACAAATGCTTTAATAAAATTCACATCTCCCCCTCCCACAGCCTTATGCACCAGGGAAGAACTAACCGGTTTATATTCCAGTCTTTTTAAAGTATAATTCAGGCTTTCTTCTATTGCCTTATACGCATCAATTAAGGTTCCGTCCAAATCAAAAATAACCAGTTTTATCATAATTTTCGTATCCTTTTAATCTTGTTTTTTACTTAATTAGTTATTGTAACATAAAATAATAAAAAATAAAAGGTAAGTGGTAAAATTACGTCTTTAGAGAAAAACATATTTTGCTTTTATTAAACAATACTTTTAGAATCAATTACCCCTCATGCCTGCTGCGGGAATTAAACACTAGACCCTGAGACTCCCTACAAGAGAGTCTCAGGATCAATTCGACTACAGAGTTTTTTTCAGCGTAGCTGACAAAAACTCTAAGTCTCATTGAACTTAAAAACTATATTTAAATTTTGCTTCAAAAAAATCATTATTTTTAAATTTGCTTAAGTTGTCTTCCCCCTCTCCTGTAAAAACGCCCACGGATAAATCGGCCCACAGATTTTCCCACCAAGTAATACTAAATGTTCCTTTTAAAAAACAGCTGTCATTTATTAAATTATACATAGAAAAAAGTTTTACTATTTTTTTTTCATAAGAAAATTTTCTTTCTATATTCGCCATCAGGGTTATTTCCTCTTTCCTTTCTCCTATCGACTCTTCAATTAATATTTTTTTATACAGCAAATTAAAATTCAGATAATTATCCCCCAATGTCCTATCCAGTCCCAGCCCTCCGGTAAAAGAATTTCCTTTATGGTAATTTAAGTAAACCTTATCCTGAAAACCAACCCCGGTAAATAAAGCCCCTTCTCCTCTTATCCCCCACTTTCCCCAAACCAATTCAAAATCATACCCAAACATATCATTTCGGAAATAAACCGCGTTAATTTTATTTAAATCAATATCTAAACAATAAGAGGGAAAATCGCCAAACCCTCTAAAATAATACAAAGACCAATCAATTTCCTTAAAAACACCGGAGAATCTACTGCCATATTCCATATTTTTTATGTTTTCCGAGGGTAAATATTTTTCCACCGGCAATGGAAAGAAGACAGGATCAAACGGTGAATTTTTTTCCTTCACCTCATCATAAGTGCCCTTTTTAAAAAAAGGGACTAATATAAAATCAAGCCGACATTCTCTCCCCCAATGAGGAGAGAACATTAACAAAGGAACGGATAATTTTGCTTCTTTTCTTTCTCCTTCTAAAAAAAGCTTACTAACATCTAATGGATTTACCATATCTACCGGGGATATATAATCCAATTTTCCCCAAAAAACTTTGGAATAACCTATTTTAACATCCATTGCCGGAAAATAAAAATTCAAACTAATATCATTTAGCTTCGGGAAAACTTCATTGTTATCTTCTTTTTTATTTGAGAAAACCCCCTCTATGGAACAACTTTGGTAAGAAACAAACCATGGTTTAAAATCCACTCTATTTTCTAATAAGAAACTGCTCCTTATTTCAAATAATTCCTCTCTATCCGGATAAAAAAGGCCTCTTGTTTGAAAATTTCCGTCAAAGGAAAAAGCAAAAGAATTAAAGAGTAATACAAACCACAAGAATAGTGTCGATAATTTAATTTCTTTTATCTTCATTATTTAGTCCTTTTATTCGAATCCGTAATTAAAAATCTCCTCGTTGCCATTATACCGGCCGGAAGAATTAACATATCCCCAATAAGAGCAAAAAATAAAGTCAAAGCAATTAACAATCCAAATTCCCTGGTCGGCTGAAAACCGGATATTAAAAGAACTAAAAATCCGGCTATATTTATTATCGAAGTAGAAGTAACTGCACTTCCCACTGAGACAGTAGTTTCTCTTAAAGTATCCGGAATTGAAATTTTGTTATTTTCAAGTTCCTTTCTAAAGCGGAAAATAAAATGAATAGTATCATCCACGGCAATACCCAGAGCAACCGAAGCTACCATTACTGTTCCGGTATTCAGGGTAATCCCAAACCATCCCATAATCCCGATAATAGAAACTATGGGAAACAAATTAGCAATAATACTTAACCATCCGTATTTTATTGACCGGAAAGCAATAAATAAAATTGCACAAACCAACAAAAAAGCTAAGGAGAAACCTTTTATTTGGCTTTTTAAGAGATATTCATTCATAAGATTATATAAATAGAGCGTCCCGGAGAAAAAAACATTTACTTTTGTTGTCGAAAAAGTATCCCTTGCCATTTTTTGTATTAAATCAGCTAAAAGTATACTTTCCCGGGAAGAAATAGATTCAATCTTTATTGATATTTTCCCCTGCTTATAATCAGGGGTAACTATATTTTTCAACTCTTCTCTACCTTCGTCAGAAAAAGTAAATAAAAATAATTCCTGTGCTATTAAAGATTTAGAATCGGGTATTTTATAATATTGGGAATTATCCTCTTTTAAAGCCTTATTTATTGTCTTGATATAATCTGCCAGCGAAATTACTTTTTTAACCCCGGAAATCTGTCTAATAGCACCGGATAATTTATCCATTTTTTTCAAAATTTCCGGGTCCTTTAATATATTTTCTTCTCCTTCAATAACTAAAGCCATATCCCCTATTCCGGAAAGATTTTTATTCACCATCATCGTAGATTTATAAAAATCATCTTCATGGGGAAACCATTCAATTTGATTTGTTTCTATCGTTATTTTAGTAATACCCCAGGCAAAAAAAACAAAAACCAACATTGCCGCTACTAAAATATATTTAAATCTCTTTTCATTAAATTCAGCAATTCCTTTTAACCACGATTGCCAATATTTATTCTCTTTTCCCCTTTGATTAACCGGTGATAAAATCAAACAGGAAGGGACAATGATAATAGAAATAAAAAAGGCAGACATAATCCCAACGGCAGCACCTATGCCAAAATGCTTCACTGCATCAATAGGACTAATGACTAAGGATAATAATCCACAAGCAGTAGTTATACTGGTAATAAAACACGGAAGGGTAATGTGTTCTAAAGTATTTATAAAAGTTTCTTTTTTACTGCCTTTTGCTTTTATTTCATCGAAATACTTTATTATATGCACCCCGTCAGCTATGGATAAAATTACAATCAGCGGAATAAGCATCCCGGTTATAACATTGAAAGGATATCCTAAAAAAGAATAAAATCCCAGGGTGCATAATAAACTCATTCCTATGACCAAAAAGATAACAAAATTTTTATACCAGGAACGAAATAAAATAAAAATAAATAAGCAAATTACAGGAAGAACCAGCAACGGCAATATTCTCTGATTTTCTCTGGTAAAACGATTAAATTCAGTCAACATTTTCATATCACCGGAAAAAAATATTTCCAAATTTTCCGGCTTTCCCTGCTCAACAATCTCTTCCACCAAAGAGACTGCTTTATCTACTTTTTCCGAAGACATTTCCTCAAAAGCAATGACAATTGCTGTAAATTTACCATCGGAGGAAATCAGGTAATTTTTAAACAATTCATCTTCCATCGAATGTTTTTTTATTTTTACTAAATTATTTTCTTCCAGGCGGGAAAGAAGTGGATTAATTTCAATGCCATCTACAGTTCCGATTATTTTGTTGGCATTAGCCAGACTATGTACCGACTTTGCCTGAGATAGATTTTCAAGATAGGCTGTTTTTTCTTTGATATATCTTAAAATATCCAGGGAAAATATATTGTCAGAGCATAAAGCAATAATAAAATATCTTCCGCCTTCAAATACCTCACGATAATTTTCATACATAAGGTAATCAGGATTATCGCTAGAAAACCACACCTTAAGAGAATTATCCGTTTGGATATTAATCAAAAACCCAAAAACTACTGAAATAATAATAACAATAGTTAGATACCAAAATCTAAATTTATATAAAATTTCAGCTAATTTTTTCATCACCTTTTTAATTCTTTTTTTTCAAAACGTTTCGCAGAAAGGCCTTGATTATATTTTACTTTTTCTACTTTTATTAATGTCTTATGTCCGGTTTTATGATTCTCCATCAAAAGTTCCAATGCTGTCCAGATTTTATCAATCTGTTTTAATTTTAAGCATTTATAAGTTTTTTCTATGTCTCCACTATTATTATAATAGTCTGCCTTCAGGGTAACAAAATTATCTTTCCTGACCCAGGAAAGTACTTTCGGATATTTAGAATCCGTATCTTTAGGATAGGAAATCAAAAGATAACACTCCTGCTCTTTATAAACTACCAATTCCTCCTTTAACCGGTAAGTGTAATCTTCTAATTTTCTACCGGAAATATCCTCATAGGAAAAATCAGTGCCGGCAAAATTTTCATCTTTTTGATTAGTTGCAATTCTTCTTATCCTGCCTAAGGCAGGTAAATAAAGAAATCTTTCGTTATCTTCTCCCTTATGCTCCCAAACTAAAAAGGAGGTTCCGCTTATATCCTTAGGGTAAGTAAATTTCAGCAATAACTTATCTTCCCCGTTAAAATCCTTACGGATAACAAAAAGAGTTCTTTTTCTTTCCCTTCCTTTCTTGTCGGTTAAAATCATTTTCATTTTTAAATCTGAATCCTTACCCGCTTCTCTTTTATCTATCTTCCCGGCAACCCACAATCCTGTCTGTTGGGGAAAAACCTCTTTTATATTTATATTGACAAATATAAAAACCAAACTTAACACACACAATAAATAATGTTTCATCTTTTTATCTCCTCAATAATCCAGGTACGTTAAAATATTCTGTTAACAGTCCCATAAATTATGCAGTATTAATCCGGTTAATTATTCTTTACCTAAATTTTTTACAAATAAACAACTTTATCAAGAATATACTTTCCAATTTGTGTTTTTAATACTTCTTTCGAAACTAAATCAATTTCTGTTTTTAATACATTTTTAAAATACTTTTCTAAATTCATAAATTCAAAAATACCGATAGGTTCTTCAAACTCAACTAAAATATCTATAGTACTTTTTTCTACCGGTTTACCTTTAACATAGTCTCCAAAAATACCTATCTCTCTTATTTTATATTTTTGTTTTAACTCTTCCTTATGCTCAGATAAAACATTTTTTATCTCCTTTATTGTTTTCATCTTTTTCCCCTCCCCTTTTTATTATCTAATTCATATTATCAAACTCTGCTTAAATTTTCAAGCCAAACCTTATCTTATTTATACTGTTTAACTAAATCCGATATTGAAAAAAGTAAATAGACGGGAAAGAGCAAAAAAAAATTCACCGACTAAGTGAAAAAAAATAATCCGCCAATAAGTAATGACGGACAATGGAAGTTGCAGAATGCAAAGAAGAAATAAAGGACCTCTGCCGGTAATGGGATTTATTCCTGAAACAAATAGGGAAGGAATGTACCTCCTCCGGACAAAGCCTAAGACCAATATCAAAATTTGGATAATAAAAAATTATTGACAAATATCATTGTTTTATATATAATTTTTTTGGTTTTTAATAAATCAACTACAAGACCGAAGAGGAGGGTTTTATGACTTTTGGAAAAGGATTAATCTGGTATAACGGCAAATTTGTTAATTGGTCAGAAGCAACAACACATATTCTTTCCCATGTGATTCATTATGGTTCTTCTATTTTTGAAAGTATGCGCTGTTATAAAAACGATAAGGGTCCTGTTATTTTTCGCTTAGAAGCTCACATAGACCGCCTTTATGAATCAGCAAAGATATATCGGATAGAAATTCCCTTTTCTAAACAAACTTTTATTGACGCGGTAATTGAAACTGTCCACAAAAATAATCTTAAGGAATGTTACATCCGTCCCTTTGTTTTCCGGGGATATGGAAATATGGGCCTGAATCCTTTGGAAAACCCTGTTTGCTGTGCCATTGCCGCCTGGGAATGGGGAGAATATTTAGGTGAAGGAGTCCGGGAAAAAGGAGTATCCGTACGCGTTTCTTCCTGGAGAAGGCCGGCACCAAATACTTTCCCGGCTTTAGCTAAGGCCGGTGGCAACTATCTTAATTCACAATTAATTAAAATGGAAGCTGTTCAGGATGGATTTGATGAAGGTATTGCTTTAGATGCTTATGGTTATGTTTCTGAAGGTTCGGGTGAAAACATCTTTATGATCAAAAACGGTGTTATTTATACCCCCCCAACCAGTTCTTCTATTCTAGCTGGAATTACCCGTCATAGTATCTTTGTTATTGCCCGAAATTTAAAAATCAGAGTGGAACAACATCTTATCCCCCGGGAAGCCTTATATATAGCTGATGAAGTATTTTTTACCGGGACAGCTGTAGAAATAACACCTGTCGTTAAAATAGATAATATTCCTATCAGTAACGGAAAAAGAGGAACTATTACCGCAAAACTTCAGGACGAATTTTTTGGTATTATTCAAGGTAAGACTCCCGACCCTCAGCAATGGTTAACCTATCTATAAAAACGCAGAATAAATTCGTTGCGGTTATTTTTTCTTTAAGGTAAATGAGTTTCTCATTATTTATTTACCAACGACAAAACTTTCTGTTGTTTTTATTTTCTTTTGTTGTGCTTTTTTATACAATTTTGTGTAATCTCTAGCTGCTTTGTCCCATGAAAAAGTTGCTTCCATTGTGTTTCTTATCAGTTTATCCCACTTTTTCTTAACTTTATATGTTTTTATTGCTATCCTAATTGCTTCCAAAAGACTTTTTGCCTTGTATTCAGTAAAAAGAAATCCTTTTCCTTTGCCTGTTTTAGGATTAAAAAAATCTACTGTATCCGCTAATCCACCTGTTTTATGAACAATAGGAACAGAACCATAAGCAAAACTAATTAGTTGTCCTAAACCGCATGGTTCAAAATGTGAAGGAATAAGAAACATATCACTACCGGCATAAATTTTATGTGCTAATTTATTATCGAATTTTAAACTAACACTTATTCTACGAGGATATTTTTTACCTATTTTTTTAAACAACTCCATATACTCAGGGTCTCCTGTTCCTAAAATAACCAGTTGTAAATTCATTTTCATCATCCGGCCAATTGCTTCATGAAGAATGTCCAACCCTTTTTGAGCATCCAAACGAGCAATCAAACCAATTAAAGGAATATCCGAAACAACAGGTAAATCACTTATCTTTTGCAAGTTTTTTTTGCAAATAATTTTTCCTTCTAAATTATCTAAACTATATTGAGCAATAATGTTTTGATCCTGTTGAGGATTCCATATAGTATAATCTATGCCGTTTATTATTCCATAAAGATCTTTTTTCCTATATACAAGCACTCCTTCCATCCCCCTACCAAATTCTTTTCCGGTTTGAATCTGACGACTGTAAGTCTTACTAACCGTATTTAATATTTCCGCATAAACCAAACCCGTTTTCATAAAATTAATTCGGCCGTGATATTCCAACCGTTGCGGAACAAAATCCCACAAATCAAACCCGGATAAATAAAAAACATCTTTGGGGAAAACACCCTGATAAGCAATATTATGTATGGTATAAAGAACAGCAGTACGGAGAAAAAAAGAATCTAATTTATAAAGGGTTTTAAGGTAAGCAGGAATAAGCCCGGTCTGCCAGTCATTACAATGAATTACGTCGGGCTTAAAATCTATCGCTTTAGTTATTTCTAAAACGGCACGAGAGAAAAAAATAAACCTTTCCCCATTATCCGGATAATCCCCTAAAGGGGTCTGGTATAAATCATCACGATTATAATATTTCTCATTATCTACAAAATAAACCCGAATAGGGTCTTTTGAATTAATTTTACCTTCCATTACTGTAGCTAATTCTACTTTTTTATTAAAAGAAACAGGGATATTTTGAGCAATAATTTTTAAATCAAATTCTTTAGCTTCTATTTTTTTATATCGGGGCATAATCACACGAACATCATGTTTGAGCTTTTTCAATGCCTTAGGTAATGCTCCGATCACATCGGCTAATCCTCCTGTTTTAGCAAAAGGAACGCATTCTGAAGCGGCTATTAAAATATTCAAATTTTTTCTCCTGCTACTCTTTACTCTTCTACTTCCCTTAAAAATTTTGCTGCTTCTTCCGGAGAAGTAGGATTAACATAAAAACCGGTTCCCCATTCAAACCCAGCTACTTTAGTTAATTTAGGTATAATTTCTATGTGCCAGTGATAATAAGGAAGACCGGCATTATTAAGTGGGGCACTATGAATAATGTAATTAAAGGGGGGATTGTCCAAAACTTTATTTATTCTTTCTAAAATTTCCTTTAATACCCTGGCAAGACTAATTACTTCTCTTTTTTGAATGTCTTCAAAACGACAAGCATGCACTTTAGGTAAAATCCAGGTTTCAAAAGGAAAACGGGGAGCAAATGGTTCTACAACTACAAAATCTTCATTTTCAATTATCAAACGTTCCCGGGTGTTAATCTCCTGCCTTACTATATCACAAAATACACACCTTTCCTTATATTCATAATAAGATTTTGCCCCTCTTAACTCTTCTTTTACTCTTTTGGGAACAATAGGAGTAGCTATCAATTGAGAGTGGGGATGAGATAACAATGCCCCTGCTCCTGTTCCTCGATTTTTAAAAATAAGAATATATTGAAAACGAACATCCTTTTTTAAATCTATAATTCTATTCCGGTAAACCCAAATAATATCTTCAATATTTTTATTTTCCAATTCAAAAATTTCTTTATGATGATCCGGTGTCTCAATAATTATTTCATGAGCTCCAACCCCGTTCATCCGGTCATACATGCCTTCCCCTGCTCGATTTAAATGTCCCTCTATTTGTAAAATGGGAAATTTATTAGGAACAACTCGCACCCACCACCCCGGAGAATCTTTTTCTGAAGTTTCTTCCCGGTAAGCAATAATTTCCGGAGGTGTTTTATCTTCCTGTCCGGCACAAAAAGGACAAAAACCGACATTGGACACTTCCGGTTCTATGGAAAAATCAGAAGGCCTTTTTCCCCTTTCAGTAGAAATAATTACCCATCTCCCGATAATAGGATCTTTTCTCAATTCCGGCATTTAAATAGCACCCCCCGCTTTTTTTACCCTTCTTAAAAATTCCACTAACCTCAATATTTAATAACCCTTCATTTTTTAGTCTATACAATATTGTAAGATTTAGAATTTATCCGTCGAAATAAACCTTGAAAATATCTAAAAAGCATTCTTCTTCCCTCTCTACTGTTTAGATGTTACAAAATTAATTTTTAAAAGTCAAGGGGATTGCCCATCTTTATTTAAACCTATATCTTTTAATCTTTTCTGCAGAAAAAATAAGTTTTCTCCGGCAATAGAAAAATCAGGGTCTATTTGCAAAGCTTTAAGATAACATTCTCTTGCTTTTTTCCAGTTTTTCATCTTAGTATAAATATATCCTAAATTATTATAAATATCTTTGTTATCAGAATCTAATTTTAAAGCTCTATTATAAAGCATTAATCCTTCATTTAACATTTCTTTTTCCAGATAAATCTGCCCTAAATTAATATGAATAAATATATTAAGGGGATTAATTTTTAATGCCTGCTTATAATTTTCCACCGCCTTCTCCCATTGTTTTATCTTAAAATACTGCACCCCCAGATTAAAATATATCTCATCATACCCCGGATGAGCACGTATGGCATCCTGATAAGCCCTGAGAGAACCTTTTATATTCCCTCTTTTCGCCAACAGATTTCCTAATTGATAATTAGTACG
>JAGLHV010000200.1 GCA_023143305.1 bacterium
TGCCCGCAGGGTAAAATTATGCGTCCAGAGAGAAACATATTTTGCCTTTGTTTTCCCTGTTCTAACTCATGGCTCCTAAATACTATATCGCAAATAGTCATAAACGATGTTTGACTATTCTTAATGCTATATCTACAAACTGTTTTTTGCCATTCACAGTCTTTTATCTGTTGTCTATGGACTATGGACTATTTGTTGCCTTTCGTCTGTTGTCTAACTATTTCCCTCACTTTTTCTAAGTCCTGAGGGGTATCTACGCTAATGGAATTATAATCACTAATCATTACTTTTATTTTATATCCGTTATCTAAAAAACGTAATTGCTCCAGTTGTTCTATTTGTTCTAAATTACTCGGGGACATCAAGTCAAAATTTATAAGAAAGTCTTTTTTATAAGCATAAATTCCCAGGTGTTTATAATATTGAGGTCTGGGGGCCATTTTGTCTTCATCCCGAACAAAAGGAATGGTCGCCCGGGAAAAATATAAAGCAAAATCAAACTTATCTATCACCACTTTTACAATGTTCGGGTCTTTTATTTCATTTTTATCAGAAATACTTGTAACTGCGGTAGATATGGACACATCCGAATTTTCCGTGAACGGTTGTACTACCAAATCAATCACTTCAGGAGAAATTAAAGGTTCATCCCCCTGAATATTTACGAAAACATCATATTCTAATGTTTTGACAATTTCGGACAATCTTTCTGTGCCGCTATTACAACAGGGAGAACTCGTAATCACCCTTATTCCTGCTTTCTCCACCACTTCCTTAATACGATTGTCATCGGTAGTAACAAAAACATCTTCCAGCTTTTTTGCTTTTTTAGCCTGTTCATAAACCCACAACACCATTGGTTTACCCAAAATACCGGCTAAAGGTTTACCCGGCAGTCTGGTAGAATTATATCTAACCGGAATAATTCCTGCTACTTTCATTTTATTTTACCTTTGTTAACCTCTATTTACTTTTTTCATTGCTTTTTTTATCTCTTCTATACTAACAGTAGCTGTCCCTAATTTTCCCACTACGATACCCGCCGCATAATTTGCAATATAAGCAGCATCAAGAAAACTATTTTTCTTTACTGCCAGACATAAAGCAAAAACACTAATTACCGTATCCCCTGCACCGGTAACATCGTAAACTTCCCGTGCCACCGTGGAAATATGGGTTATTCTTCCTTTTTTTTCAAATAAAGTCATTCCCTCTTCACCCCGGGTAATTAAAAGGGATTGACAATTTAACCTTTTCATTAGTTTTCTCCCTGCCATCAATAAACTTTTTTCATCATTAATTTTAAGGTGTATTGCCTCTCCTGCTTCATGATGATTAGGGGTAATTCCCGTCACTTTTTTATAAAGCAAAAAATGTTCTATTTTAGGGTCTACCAATAGAGGAATTCCTGATTTATAAGCTTTATTTACAATAAATCCAAGAATTTTACGATTAATAACCCCTTTTCCATAGTCCGAAATAATAATTGCATCTATATTAGAAAACACTTTATTAATATATTCTATAACACGCTTACTCATCTTTTCAGATAAAGTATTTTTAACTTCTTTATCCGTCCTAACTACTTGCTGATGATCAGCTATAATTCTGGTCTTTAAAATAGTAGGGCGGGAAGAATCAACAAGTATACCGGAAGTTTCTATACCCTTATTTTTAAATTCCTCTATCAATCTTTTCCCTACTAAATCTTCCCCGATAACCCCACAAAGCAATACTTCGCTTCCTAATGCCCAAAGGTTATTAACCACATTACCTGCCCCTCCCGGCATATATTTTTCTTCTTTTATTTCTACTACCGGGACCGGTGCTTCGGCAGAAATACGGGAAACTTTTCCAAAAACAAATTTATCTACTATAATATCTCCCAGCACTAAGATTTTTTTCCCGCTAAATCCATCCATAACCCGATATAAGTTTTTTATCCGCTCTTTTGATATCATAAAAAATTCTTACCCCTTATTTTAAATTAATTTAATTATCCTCATTCTACTAAATTTTTACTTTTTTTCCAAATAAAATTTTATTTCTTTAATTTTACCAAAACAGCTACAATTGAACCTACCATAATCTTACTTTCCATTAAAACAGGCATCTTTCTGCTGTCATTAGTCACCCATATCCAAAGCCGTCCCTTTTGTTTAAAAATTCCTTCCTCCCTTAGAACCGGTTCAATACAAACCGTCCGGAATTTACCTGCTTTTGTTTTTACTATCTCTTCCTTGGAAACTTTTACCCGCAAAGCCCAGTTTTTTTTGTCGGTATTTACATCAATATCATATTTTTCACCTACCTCAATATCATGAGTGCGTAAATAATAAAGAGCAGATAAGACATCCTGAACAAACGGAACGACTTTAACTACATTCCCGTTGGTAATAGCCAAATGATTCTTTTGATCATAAATCGTTTCTTTCAGGGAATGATACTTACCTTCGTTTAATTCTTTTCTAAATCGCCAACTGCAGATACTTTCTACATCGACAAAAGTTTCTACTGTATCTCTTACCTTATAAATTTTATCAAAAAAGGAAGTGGAACGAGTCTTAGCAACTATATGATATACCTTGCGGCCATTAATTTCTAAAATTTCACGCACCTCTAAAGTAGAATAACCGGCAGTTATTGCACCCCATTTTATGGCAAAAGTTAATTTTTCCCCTACCCGAAAAGCATTATTTTCTACTTTGCGCCATTTAAATTCTTTACCTTCGGCAAGTTCCTTTTGGTTAAAAACCTGTTCTGTTTTATCTTTTTCAGGAATAGACTCTTTTACTTTTTGCTGTTTATCTTCTCCCTTTTTAATACTTGATAATTTCTGTGCTTCATGATCTTCTGTCATTGTTTTTTTAATATCTAAACTGCTTAAACTTTCCTTTATTTTTTTTTGATCAATAGCTTCGGTCTTCCGCACCATAGTAGGTAATTTCTCCTCAGAAAGTTGCTTCGTTTTGTCTTTTTCTAATTTTTCTTCCTGCATAATTACTTTCTTGTATTTCCTGTCTTTTTTAATTCTTGATCTATACCTGCCAGAAGTGCAGGCACTAAACATCAACAAAAAAACAAAAAAAATAATTTTGTATTTCATTGAAACACCCCCTTATAAGAAAAAATCCGAAATCCTAATATCTAAATCCTAAATCCTCCTTACAAACTGGCGGACAGGCAAATCCAAAATTCAAAAAGTTAAATTCAAAACAAAAAAATAAAGAAGCCTTTCGGGCGACCAAGGGTCGC
>JAGLHV010000201.1 GCA_023143305.1 bacterium
GTACACAAGTCTATAGGAGAAGTGATTAATATAGGGTCAAATTTTGAAATTTCTATTGAAAGTTTGGTGAGAAAAATTAGTTCTTTAATCGGAAAGAAATTGAAAATAACCTTTGATAAAAAAAGAATCAGGCCTAAAAAAAGTGAAGTAGGAAGATTAATTGCGAATAATTCAAAAGCGAAAGAATTGGTTAATTGGAGCCCAAAGGTAACAATAGATGAGGGATTAAAGAAGACAATTAAATGGATTGAGAAAAATATTAAATTATATAAAACGAATATTTATAATATTTGAAATGTTTCAGGAGGGATAAATTATGAGAGCAGTAATTTTAGCCGGTGGTAAGGGGAAGAGATTGACTCCGTATACTACGATTTTTCCAAAGCCATTGATGCCTATTGATGATATCCCAATAATAGAAATTATAGTAAAACAATTGAGGCATTATGGAATAACAGACATTACGATAGCTGTCGGTCATTTAGGGGAATTAATCATGGCTTTTTTAGGGAATGGTGAAAAATATAAAGTAAAAATCAGTTACTCAAAAGAAAACGAACCTTTGGGTACGGCAGGGCCTCTTTCTTTAATTAAAGGTTTGGACGAAACCTTTATGGTTTTGAACGGAGATCTTTTAACGACTTTGGATTATTTAAAATTAATTAAATATCACAAACTTAATTCTCCGCTTGTTACGGTAGGAACATATAATCGTGAATACAAGATAGAACTGGGTGTTCTTAAAGTTACTGAGAATGGTGAAATTAAAAATTATATAGAGAAACCAATAAATAAATATCAGGTAAGTATGGGTATATACATTTTTGAACCGGCAGTATTAAAGTATATTTCAAAAGATAAAAAAATGGACTTTCCGGAACTAATTAAAACATTAATATCAAATAAAGAAAAAGTAATAAGCTATCCTTGTAAAGATTTCTGGCTGGATATAGGAATGCCGCAGGATTATGAAGCGGCAATAAAGGAATTTAAAAAGAATAAAAATCTTTTTATAAAAGAGGTCTAAATTGAAAGCTTTTATTTCAGGAATTACCGGCCTTGCCGGAAGTTATCTTGCAGAATTATTAATAAATAAGGGATATAAGGTGTTTGGTGTTGATATTAATATTAATAATCATAATATAAAAAGTATTGTAAATAAAATAAAATTGCAGAAATGTGATATCAAAAACAAGAAGATGCTTACAAAAATCATAGGTGAGATTAAACCTGATTTTGTTTTTCATCTTGCGGGAATTACTTATAATTCTTTCCGAAAAAACTTTTTAGAAAATATGTATCAAACAAATATTTTAGGGATGATAAATGTTTTTGAAGCGGTGAGAATTAATAATATAAATCCGTTGATTTTGGTAACCTGTTCCAGTGCTGAATATGGATTGGTTTCCTCGAAAAAAAATCCCATAAAAGAAGAAAACAATCTTAATCCGTGTACTCCATACGGTGTTAGTAAAACGGCACAGGATATGATTGCTTTTCAATATTATGAAACTTATAATCTTAAGATAATCAGAACTCGTACTTTTAATAATACTGCTCCACGCGAGAATCCTTTTTTTGTTTGTTCCAGTTTGGCAAAACAAATTGCTGAAATAGAAAAAGGGTATAAAAAACCAATATTATGTGTTGGTAATACAAAATCGATTCGGGATTTTACTGATACAAGGGATGTTGTTAAAGCTTATTATCTTTGTGTTAAAAAAGGCCGAATAGGAGAAGCGTATAATGTTTGTTCGGGTAAAGGATATAATATTCAGGATATTTTGGATAGATTAACGGGTATGAGCAAAGTGAAGATAAAAATAAAACAGCAAAGGAATAAAAAACAGGGATATGATCTGCCGTTGCAAATCGGAGATTATTCAAAACTCAGGAAAGATACGGGGTGGAAACCGGTTATTGATATGAAAAAAACTTTAAAGGACATTTTAAATTATTGGAGAACTATTGTTTAAATAAAATAGAAAGACAGAAGTTGAGTTAATAAATTAAGTGTTAAAAAAAAGAGATTCCGGTTTTTTTGAGAAGATAATAAATGAACAGTAAAAATTATGATGAGTGTTTACAATGAAACAAATAAATGTTTTGCATTTAATTACCAGTTTGAATGTGGGGGGTACGGAAAAGTATTTGTTAACCCTTATTAAAGAACAAAAGAGCAAATTTAATGTTTTAGTGGGATATATAAAGGAAAAGGGGCTAATCGGAAAAGAATTAGAAGAATTAGGAATTAAAGTATATAAATTAAATTCTTTATATAAGATTTATCGGTTCATCAAAATCCGGAAAATAGATATTTTGCATACTCATCTGTATAGAGCAAATATTTTAGGACGGGTGATAGGAAAGATAGCTTCTTTACCTATAATTATTTCCAGTCAACAGTCAATAGATAATTGGAAAAAATTTTATCATGTTTGGCTTGATAGGTTTACTGCGTGTTTTATAGATTGTATTATTACTAATTCTGAAGTTGCTAAAACTATTTTATCCCGTAGGGAGAAAGTAGATAACAGAAAAATTCATGTGGTTTATAACGGGGTAAATACTAATATATTTAATCCCCGGGTTAAAGTTAATTTAATTAGAGAAAAATGGGGGTTAGGTTCTAAAGATTTTGTTGTGGGAAGCATTTTAAGATTGCATCAGGAGAAAGGTGCAGATTATATACCTGAGATTGTATTAAAGGTAAGAGAAAAAATACCGGAAATAAAATTTTTAGTAGTGGGGGATGGTCCTTTAAAAAAAAGATTGGAAGAAAAAATTAAAAAGTTATCCCTGGATAAAAATTTTTTCTTAACCGGTTGCAGGGTTCCTGAAGATATCCTTCCTGCAGTGCTTTCTTCGTTTGATTTGTTTTTTTTACCTTCAAAAGAAGAAAGTTTACCACAAGCGATTCTTGAGGCAATGGCTATGGAGAAACCTGTGGTAGCTACTGAAGTAGGTGGGGTAGCAGAAGTTGTTTTAGATGGGACTACCGGAAAATTAGTTCCTTCCGGTGATTGGTTAGCTTTCGCAGAAAATATTGTGTGGATGTTTAATCATCGGGAAGAGAGAGTTAAAATGGGGGAGGAGGGTCGGAAGAGGGTAATTAAACTATTTAGTATGGATAAAATGATTAACCAAACACAAAAGATATATGAGGACTTAATTAAGGATAAGTTATAAAGACGGTTAAAAGATAACAGATAGTCCATAGTCGACAGTTCATAGTCCATAGACAACGGAATAAA
>JAGLHV010000202.1 GCA_023143305.1 bacterium
CGACAATTGATCGTTGTCGTCATCCAATAGAACAGGCTTTAGCTGATGGGAAGTTTAGTGCCTCGGATATTGATAGAGTTATACTTGTAGGCGGTCCTACCAGGATGCCCTGTATTCAAAAATTTGTGGAAAATATTGTAGGGAAAAAAATGGAAAGAGGAGTGGATCCTATGGAATGTGTAGCTATGGGAGCCGCGATTCAAGGAGGGGTAATTACCGGGGATATAAAAGATGTTCTTTTGCTTGATGTAACTCCTGTTTCTCTGGGAATAGAAACATTGGGAGGGGTTTTTACCAAATTAATTGATCGTAACACTACTATTCCTACTGGAAAAAGTCAGATATTTTCTACTGCTGCGGATAATCAACCGGCAGTAGATATTCGTGTTTTGCAGGGTGAACGGTCTATGTCAGCGGATAATACCGAGCTTGGACGTTTTGATCTGCTAGGAATTCCTCCGGCTCCACGGGGCGTTCCGCAGATAGAAGTAGCTTTTAACATTGATGAAAACGGTATTCTTCATGTTTCAGCAAAAGATAAAGGAACAGGAAAAGAACAGAGTATAAAGATTAGTTCTCCTACAAAACTTTCCGATGAAGAAATAGATAAAATGGTGAAGGATGCAGAAAGGTTTAAGGAAGAGGATAAAAAAAAGAAAGAAGAAATTGAATTGCGCAATGAAACAGATAATTTAGTTTATTCTACGGAAAAATCACTAAAAGAGCATCAGGATAAAATTAATCAGGAAGAGAAAGCAAAAATTGAAGAAGCTTTAAAAGAAACAAAGGAATCTTTAAAAGGAAGTGATTTGGAAAAAATTAAAAAAGATAAAGAATCCCTGCAAAATGCTTCTTATAAATTATCAGAAGCTATATATAAAGAAGCTCAGGCAAAACAACAACAAGCACCACCTCCGGGGGAAGGGTTTTCTCAAGCACAGCAGGCACAAGAACCGACAGAAAATAAAGAAGCTGAGGAAAAGAAAAGAGAAGATGTGGTGGATGCTGAGTATAAAGAAGAAAAAAAATAAAATAATAATTAAAGATGATGAAAAAAAAACTAAAGATTTACGAAATTTAAGAGTTAACAAGAGCATTAGTATATCAACTATTGATATGTTAATGCTCTTAAATTCTTTAAATTTGTGTGTTTATTCGGTTTTCAGGCTGATTGGATAGTTGATTGGGTGAAAGGCTTGGAAATTTTAATTTATAAGAGGAGTTAAAAAAATTGACTATTAAAAAGGATTATTATGAAATCTTGGGAGTAGGAAGAGACTCTTCTTCTGCAGAAATAAAAAAAGCTTATCGCTCTTTAGCTTTACAGTATCATCCTGACCGTGTTGCCCCGGAAAAAAAGAAAGAATCCGGGGAGAAATTCAAGGAAATTTCGGAAGCTTATGCAGTTCTTTCCGATACTAATAAAAGAAATCAATATAATCAGTTTGGTCATGCGGGAATTGACGGAAGATACAGTTCAGAAGATATTTTCCGTTCTGCTGATTTTAGTAGTGTTTTTGGGGATGTAGATTTAGGCGGTATTTTTGGAGATTTTTTTGGTATGGGTGGGACAAAAAAGCAGAGGAGATATTCCCGAGGGGTAGATCTGGAATATGTTTTACCTATTACTTTGGAAGAAGCGGAACAGGGTTGTGAAAAGAAAATTAATATTTATCATACGGTAACTTGTTCTGTATGTAAAGGAAGCGGGGCCGAAGCTAATTCGCGCAGAAAAAAATGTCCTCAATGTGCTGGAAAGGGGCAAGTAGGATATAACCGTGGATTTTTTTCCTTTCTGCAAACTTGCGATCGTTGTGGAGGGAAGGGAGAGATTATCGAAAATCCCTGTCATCGCTGCAAAGGAAGAGGTAAGATCAAGGAAAGTTCTTCTATTTCTTTTAAGGTACCCCCCGGAGTAGATAAGGGAATAAGTATAAGGATTAAGGGTAAAGGTGAGGCCGGGGAGTTAGGAGGGGTAAGCGGTGATCTTTACGTAATAATAGATTTAAAGAGTCATCCGCTTTTTGCCCGAGAGGGTGATGACCTTTATACTCAGGTATTTGTTAGTTTTCCAGTGGTGGCTTTGGGTGGGGAAATAGAAGTTCCTACATTAGATGGTAGTAAAGTAAAAATGAAAATTCCTCCTGCTACGATCGGGGGAAAAGTATTTAGATTGCGAGAAAAAGGTATGCCTTCACTTCGTCATCGTGGTAGAGGGAATGAGTATGTAAAAATAATAATAAAGGTTCCTGATAAATTAACTTCCAGACAAAGAGAATTGTTAAACGAATATGCCAGGATTTCTTCTGATAATATTTCAGAAAGCAAAGAAAATTTGTTTGGGAAGTGGTTTAAAAAGGATAAATAATAAAAAAATATGCCGCAATTTTTTATTTTACCTGAATGGATTAAGAATAATAAAATAACAATATTTGGTGATGAAGCTTTGCATATTGTTAAAGTCTTACGAAAAAAAGAGGGAGATTTGATAGATGTTTTTGATAAAAACGGAAATAGATATAAAATAAAAATTAATTCGATAAATAAAATTGAATTAAAGGGAGAAAAAAAAATATTATCTTTAGAAGGGGAAATAATTACCCAAAAACAGTATGAAAAAGAAAATATAAAGATAATTTTGTATCAGGGTTTAATTAAAAGTAACAATATGGATTTTATTATTCGAAAATGTACGGAAATTGGGGTTCACTCCATTGTTCCTTTTTTTTCCGAAAGATGTGTTATTAAATATAATAAAAATGTTTTTGAGAAAAAAGTAGTTCGTTGGCAGAAGATTGCGCTCCAGGCAATTAAGCAATCCTTAGGAAGAAAAATCCCTCAAATAAAAAATCCCTCTGTGTTTTCTGATGTATTAATGGAAAAGAGATCAGGTTTGTCACTTATTTTCTGGGAAGAAGAAATAAATAATTTAAAGAGCGTGTTGATAAATTATAAAAAGCAAGTTTTATCAGGTCTTAACCGGATACCGGAAGTTCATGTGTTTATTGGCCCGGAAGGCGGGTTTAGTGAATCAGAAATAAAAAAAGCACAAGCAGCAAATGTGATTTCGGTGGGGTTGGGAAAACGGATTTTACGTGCGGAGACAGCGGGAATAGTAGCGATTTCGATGATTTCTTACGAATATTTATTTTAAAATTTTATTAGTACTTTACAATTTTCCATAAATTCAATTTGCTATATCGTTCAAAACACA
>JAGLHV010000203.1 GCA_023143305.1 bacterium
AACTTTGTGCCTCTGTGCCTTGATGTCTTTGTGCCTGTCTTTAGTTTTTTATTTTGCAATTAAACAGGAGTAAAAATGGATAGATTTAAGTTGAAAACAGACTATATCCCCAGAGGGGACCAAAAACAAGCAATAGATCTTTTAAGTAAAGGCATCAAGCAAAAAGAAAAATATCAGGTTCTTCTGGGTGTTACCGGTTCGGGCAAAACCTTTACTATGGCTAATGTAATTACTAAAATCAATAAACCAACTTTAATTATTTCTCATAATAAGACATTGGCAGCACAACTATATTCTGAATTCAGGCAGTTTTTTCCGGAAAATGCAGTAGAATATTTTGTCAGTTATTATGATTATTATCAACCCGAGGCCTATATTCCCCATAAGGATATTTATATAGAGAAAGACTCCTCTATTAATGAAAAAATAGACCGGTTAAGACTTAGAGCTACCAGTTCTCTTCTGGAAAGAAAAGATGTGATTATTGTTGCTTCGGTTTCGTGCATTTATGGAATTGGCTCACCTGAAGAATGGGAAGAATCTCTGATAAGTTTGCAAGAGGGAAGGATAATTATGCAGGGTGATTTGCTCCGGAGTTTGATTGATATCCAATACGAAAGGAATGATATGAATTTTTCCAGGGGTAAATTTCGGGTAAGAGGGGATGTAATAGAGGTTTTTCCCGCTTATTTGGAGACGGCATTACGAATTGAATTTTTTGGTGATAAAATTGATAAAATTAGCGAAATAAATCCTTTAACCGGTAAAGTGCTTAAAAGGAAAAATACTGCCTATATTTATCCTGCAAAACATTTTGTTACCACTGCTCCCCGCAGGGAAAAAGCTATAAAAGAAATAAGGAAAGAATTAGATGAACGATTGCAGTGGTTTATCGGTAAAGATAAACTACTGGAAGCGGAGAGAATAAAAATGCGTACTAATAATGATATAGAAATGTTGCAGGAAATAGGAACTTGTCACGGTGTGGAAAATTATTCCCGGCATCTATCAGGGAGAAAACCAGGGGAGGCGCCGGCTTGTCTGATTAATTATTTTTCCAAAGATTTTCTTTTAATTATTGATGAATCTCATGTGGCTGTTCCTCAAATAAGAGGAATGTATGCAGGAGATAAAGCACGTAAAGAAAATTTAATAAATTATGGATTTCGACTTCCCAGTGCTTTAGATAACCGTCCTTTAAAATTTAATGAATTTGAAAAATTAATCAATCAGGTAATTTATGTTTCAGCTACTCCCGGGCCGTATGAATTAGGAAAAAGTAAGGGAAAATTTATAGAACAAATTATCCGGCCTACGGGATTGATAGACCCTCAAATAACGGTAAAACCTATTCAAGGACAGATAGAAGATTTAGTTTTTCAGATAAAGCAACGGGTTGCTAAAAAACAAAGAACATTAATAACTACCCTTACTAAAAGAATGGCGGAGGATTTGTGTGATTATCTCCTCCGGAAAGGGTTATGTGTAAGGTATCTGCATTCGGAAATTAATGTTTTAAAACGGATAGAAATTTTACAATCCTTGCGTAAAGGAGATTTTGATGTTTTGGTGGGAATAAATCTTTTAAGGGAAGGTTTGGATTTGCCGGAGGTTTCTTTGGTAATAGTTTTAGATGCCGATAAAGAAGGATTCCTACGCAGTGATACTTCTTTAATCCAGGTTTGTGGCAGGGCGGCGAGGAATGTGGATGGAGAAGTAATAATGTATGCGGATTCTATAACCGGTTCTATGAAGAGGGCTATTAATGAAACCCAGAGAAGAAGAAAAATACAAACAGAATATAATGAGCAGTATAAAATTACTCCGCAAACTATTCAAAAAGCTATTCATGAGGGATTAGAAGAATATAAAAGTGAAAAACAGGAAATATCCTCCTTTGTTTTTCAAGAGGGTTTCGGATTTTTGTCTCAAAAAGAAAAGGGCCGGATATTGAGTGATTTGAAAAATCAAATGAAGGGAGCAGCAGATAAACTGGATTTTGAATTAGCCATAATTTTAAGGGATAAGATTGAGGAATGTAAGAAGAAGAAATAGGATTAGGGGAGATATTACCTGTAAAGAACAACGAGGCCGGTCTCCTTTATCTTTGACTTTATCTTGTGCTTGTATGTTCTCTAAAAATATGATATTTTAAAAAACGCAATACTTCCGGTTTGTTTTAATTGGTAGAATAAAAAATTAAAGGGGAAGAAAATGGTAAAGAAGACTGTCTTTCTAAAAAATGAAAAAAAACAAAGGCGTGTTTTTATTATGTATAAATACTTTTATAAGGTAGTTTTAGCTTTGGTACTTTATTTTTTAATCAGTAGTTTAGTGCATGCAGAAAATATTAATACTTCAAATAATCATTCTTTAAATGAAACCTACATAAATAATATATCAACGGACATAACAAAAATTCTTTCTGGTATATATGTAAGCACAATGCCTATCCATATTGTATATCCACCCGAAGGAATAGATTTGCCATATGTAGAATCATCATTTGTTTTTGGCTGGGCAGTACCTAAGAGTACTTTAACAATAAATGGAACAGAAGTTCCGATTCATTCTGAGGGTGGGTTCTTAACTATGGTAGATTATACTCCAGGGCCTTTTACAATTACTGCTGAGCTTTTATTAAATAATACTTGTTATTCTGAAGTGAGAAATATTTTTATTACTCCGCCTGATGACCCATTACCGGTTTCCCCGGTTACAATTGATTATATTAAGCCCCGATATGAGATGTCACTTCAAACGGGAGATATTATCCAAATACTTTGTAAAGGGAGTCCCGGTGCTCAAGCATTTTTTACTATAAAAGGTATAAAAGGTAAATTTCCTATAGGAGAATCAAACTCTAACGTTTCGGGAATATATAAAGGCATATATAAAATCAAAGATAATGATAAACTAAAAAATTCGCGTATTAAAGTTACTTTAATCAATAAAAAGTTAAAAAAGAAAGTTTCAAAATATGCTAAAGGAAAAATATCACGATTTAATAATAACATTCCATATAGTGTTGAAGTATCAACCGATAATGCGGTAATAAAAGCCGGTCCAAGATTATCAATAAATAATAATGCCGGGTATATGCTATTTCCATATATAGGCACTAAATTAAAAGTTATTGGCGAAATAGGAACTGAATATAAAATATATCTAAATACT
>JAGLHV010000204.1 GCA_023143305.1 bacterium
AAGAAAATATTTAAATTTTTGTAAAATGGGATTATTTTTTGATAATTTTTTTAAATAGAGGACTGGTGCTGGATAACAAATTTATATTAGGAGGAAAAATGAAATTTAAAAAGTTCGTAGTTATTTTTATAATATTATTAGTTTTTTCTTTAGTAAGCTGTGCTACTGTTCCTATTACCGGAAGAAAACAGATGACCCTTATTTCCAGTTCTCAGATGCTGGCTATGAGCCAGACCAGTTATCAGGGATTGATAGCTAAAGCAAAGTTATCTAAAAATATGGAGAAAATCGCCTTGGTAAAGAGGGTGGGAGAAAGAATTGCTCTTGCCACTGGAGATTTTTTAAAAGAGAAGGGAATGGGAACAGAATTAAAGTATTACGACTGGGAATTTAATTTAATAGAGGATGAAAAGACAATAAATGCCTTCTGTATGCCGGGTGGTAAAATAGCAGTTTATTCGGGAATATTAAACTTAACCGATAATGAAGACCAACTGGCAGTGGTTATTGGGCATGAAGTCGCCCATGCCATTGCCAAACACGGAAACGAAAGAATGAGCCAAATGTTGCTGGTACAGTTAGGCGGGGTAGCCTTGCAAAAAGCCCTGGCTGAAAAGCCAAAAAAAACAAAGCGATTATATATGTGTGCCTTTGGTTTAGGGGCGCAATTCGGAGTAATACTACCTTACAGTAGAAAACACGAAGAAGAAGCTGACCATATAGGATTGATTTTGATGGCCAAAGCAGGGTATATGCCGGAAGAAGCAGTTTATTTCTGGCAAAAAATGAAGAATCTGGGAGGGGTTCGTCCTCCGGAATTTATGTCTACCCACCCTGCTAATGATACCAGGATTAATAACCTGAAAAGATTACTTTCCCAGGCCAGACAGCATTTAAAAAAATACTAACTAAAATCAGTAAATATTGAAATTATTTCCAAAATTTAAAGGATTATTTAAAACTTATTTTTCGTTTATTCCTTAACCTTTTTGTAAATAAGAATTGAAATTTAAGGGAACTTTTTGGAATTTTTTTTGTCTAAGATAATAGAGGTGAAAATGCAGGAAATAACAAAGAATATTATTATACAGGCTGCCAAAGAGGATATAGGAGCTTTTGAAATAATATATAAGAATAGTGTCAATTTTGTGTATAGTATAGCTTTGAGTATTACTAAGAACATTGATACTTCTGAAGATATTACTCAGGAAGTATTTATAAAAATATACAAAAATCTTAATAAATTTCGGTTTCGCTCAAACTTTAAAACATGGATATATCGGATTGCTATTAACACTGCAATAAATGCTTATAAAAAAATATCAAAGGAAACGGGTAAAAGGGATGATTTCGATCTTGCTCTTAAAACTCAATATGTAAGTGATGCAACAGAGGAAATTATTGGTAGAAAAGATAGTGAAAAACAACTTCTATCTTTTTTAGACACCCTGAATGCGGATCAACGAACCTGTATAATATTAAGGGAAATAGAAGGATTGAGTTATAAAGAAATTTCTGGAGTATTAAAGATCAATATTAATACTGTGCGTTCAAGATTAAAGAGAGCCCGAATAGCTCTTTTAGCTTGTAGGAAAAAAGGAGTGATAAAAGATGAATTGCCGGGAAATAAAGCAATTATTAATGACCGATTATATTGATGGTGAAATTAGTAAAGAATTAAAAGAAGAAGTGGAAAAGCACCTGGATATTTGTGACGACTGTTGGCAACAGAAACAGGATTTGCAGAGGATTAGTGGTGATTTATTTAAAAAAGTAAAGCAAACTAAGGTGACGGATTTAGTTTGGGCCCGGATAGAGAATTCTATAACTAAAAAGAGAAAACAATCAAAGGGTATACTCGTTAATCTACTGAATTATTTACGCCCTGATTTTTTTATTAAAAAACCGGTTTTTTCTATGGCTTTAATGGGAATGGTTATTTTTTCAGCGGTAATTTTTACAAAGATATCATTTAATAATCAGAAAGTGGTGAATGCCTATTTAAAAGAACAAGTAGATTTTTTTGTTTATTTAGACACAAGAGAAGAAGACTTTTTAACTGCGGATTCTATGGAGTTTGGTACCAGTATAGAAAAATATTTTTTTTGAAGGAACTTTTTTTTTAATTTTTTTGTCTAAGATAGTGAGAAGTAAAATAATAAAAAAGGAGGTAAGAATTTATGAACGCAAAATTTAAACCAATAGTTGTTTGTGTGGGAGTAATGGTAGTATCTTTTTTAAGTGTGGTTGCCTATGCTGGTAGTGGCCATGACTATGGAAAAAAAAGGATAGATAATTTAGCTAAAGAGCTGGAATTAACCCCTAAACAACAAAAGCAATTTAAGAAACAACAGGAAATAGGTCATAAACAGGGAAAGAAGAATTGGCAATTATTGAAAGAAAAAAAAGGGGAACTTAAAGAAGAATTAGAAAAAATAAATTCGGATGAAAGAAAAATAAAGAAAATAATTAAAGAGTATAAGGAATTAAAGGCGAAATTGATTAATCAAAGAGTAGACAGTGGGTTAAAAATGAAAAAAATTTTAACAGCTGAGCAATTTGATAAATTTCATCAAAAAGTAAATGTTGGTAAAAAAGAAAGGATGCATAGACGAAAAGAAAAAATGCATGAGGGAAGGATGGATAATTTGATTAAGGAACTGGATTTGACTCCCCGGCAGCAGGAAAAACTGGAAAAACATCATGAGGCAAATCGTCAGAAAAAAGAAAAAATGCATGAGGAGAGGATGGATAATATGATTGGGGAACTGAAATTGACTTCCCAACAGCAAGAACAGTTGGGAAAATACCGAGAGGCAAATCATGAGAGACATAGAAAATACCGGGGTTTATTGCAGGATAAGCGAAAAGAACTTGAAACAGAATTAGCTAAATATGATTCAGATGAGGGGAAAATAAAAAGAATAGCTGCTCAGCTTACGGATTTATGGGGCGAAGCTATAGAACAAAGAACAAACAGCGTATTGGAAATAAAGAAGGTGTTAACCCCGGAGCAATTTAAACAATTTCGGCAAAAGAAAAATACTTTTAGACACAAAAAAACCGGTAAACGAGGGTATCCGGGGGAATATAGGAAGTAATTTCCTTTAGAGTAATTATTAAATAAGAGAGGGACTAATTTTAAAATTAGTC
>JAGLHV010000205.1 GCA_023143305.1 bacterium
TAATTATATTGGAGAAAGAGAGGTTTTAAAAAAAGTAATGATTTCCGATATTATTTTTGGATTAATAGGGGGATTAGCTTTTTTTCTTTTTGGAATGAAGTTAATGTCTGAAGGATTACGCAAAGTAGCCGGGGAACGTTTAAAGAAGATTATTCATCTTTTCACTAAAACACCGTTTATAGGTGTTTTAGTGGGAGCAGGGGTAACCTGTCTGATTCAAAGCAGTAGTGCTACCAGCGTTATAGTTATTGGTTTAGTTAATGCTACTCTGCTTACGCTGAGGCAGGCTATCAGTGTAATTCTGGGAGCTAATATCGGAACGACCCTGACGGCCTGGTTGGTATCATTTATGGCGGTTTTTAAAATTACTCGTTATGCTTTACCGGCGGTAGGTTTAGGTTTTGCCCTTAACAGTCTGGGAAAGACCAGAAAGACAAAAGAGTGGGGTGAAGTCCTTCTTGGTTTTGGAATTCTCTTTGTGGGTTTATCTATTATGAAAGATAGTTTTGAACCTCTGAGCCATAGCGAAATGGTAAAAAATATCTTTATTAAATTTAGTGCTTATCCTATTTTAGGGGTTATTGTAGGAATGTTGGCGACTATGATTTTGCAGTCAAGTAGTGCCACAATAGCCATAGTTCAGGTTTTGGCTTTTAATGGCTTAATCAGTTTTGAGGCAGCTATTCCTTTAGTCTTGGGTGAAAATATTGGTACAACTATTACTGCCGAATTGGCGGCTATCGGGACTAATCTTTCTGCCCGCCGGGCAGCGAGATCACATGCCTTGTTTAATATAATAGGGGTGGCTTATATGCTTATTCCCCTTTATTTGGGAATTTATTCGAAAGCTATTGACTATTTTTTTCCCGGCCCGGTGACCACGACAAATGTGATGATTCATATTGCTGTTGCCCATAGTGTTTTTAATATTTTTAATACTTTTGTGGTTTTTTTGCCTTTAATTGGGTGGCTGGAGAGAATGTCAATTAAAATGATTCCCGGGGAAGTTGAATTATTAGAATCGGTTCCCCGGTATTTAGAGAAACGTCTCCTGGATACTCCTCCGGTGGCTTTAGAACAAGCAACCAAAGAAATAGTACGGATGGCAGAAATATCCCGGGAAGCGATGAGTAATGCTGTAGAAGCCTTTTTTAATAACAATCAGAAATTGATAGCTAAAGCTTGTAAGAGGGAAGATGCCACGGATGATTTACAAAAAGAAATAGCTCAATATTTAATAGAATTATCTCAGAGGAATTTAAATTCTTCCGAAGCGGAAGAATTACCGGTGTTACTCCATTCGATAAATGATATTGAAAGAATCGGAGATCACGCTGTAAATATCTGCGAATTAGCCGAGCGTAAAATAGAGCAAAAATTACCTTTTACAGCAAAGGCTATTGAAGAATTAAAAACTATGTATCAGGAAATGGATAATATGACCGGAGAAGTTATCGAGGCTCTGGAAAATGATGATTTGGACAAAGCAAGAGCGGCATTAAGTAGAGAAGATATTCTCAATAAAATGCAAACAGACTTAAGACAAAGTCATGTTCAGAGATTAAATGATGGTAATTGTAAGCTTTTATCAGGACTTATTTTTATTGATTTTGTTGATAATATAGAAAAAGCAGGAGATCATTTAACCAATATCGCTCAATCTGTTTTGAGTGGTTTACGCTGGGCAGGGACAAATATAGAACGGATTAAAGAAGTTGAAGTAAAAAATGAAGAAAGCGGGAAGGTGGAAAATTCGGTTTGATTAAGAAGAAACAAAATGAAGATATATCCTTTAAGGCAGGACATAGAAAAAGATTAAGAGATAAATTTTTAAAACACGGGCTTAAAGCTTTTTACGATTATGAAATTATAGAATTACTTTTGACTTTAGGTACTCCCCGTAAAGATTGCAAGCAGCAGGCAAAAGAAGCTGTAAAGAGATTTAAAGGATTAAAAGGAACACTAGAGGCGTCAATAGAAGAATTAGGTAAAATAAAAGATATCGGTCCGCTTAATGCTTTTGGAATAAAACTTTTTCAAGCGGTAGCGGAAAGGTATCTGCAAGAGCGAATTATTAATACTGAGTTCAAAATAGATTCTGCTAAAGTAATTTTTGATTACTTATATCAATCAATGCAAAAAGAAAAAAAGGAACTTTTTAAAGTTTTTTATCTTAATAATGCTAATAAAATTTTGGAAATAGAAGATATTTTTTGCGGTACAGTAGACCATATTGTTATTTATCCCAGGGAAATAATTAAATCTGCTTTAGACCGAAATGCAACCCGGCTTATTTTTGTTCACAATCACCCTTCCGGTAATCTAAAGCCAAGTAGTTGTGATATTCAGATTACTCAGGAACTTAAAAATGCCTGCCATGCGGTACAAATAGAATTACTTGATCATATTATTATTAGCAGGGATGGTTATTATAGTTTTAAGGCAAATAACTTACTCCTTTAGTCCTATCAAATAGTACAATCAATGTTTATTTTTTATTTTATAATTTAATGATTCATTTTTAAAGAAAACATTTTTAATATTTGTTGTAAATTCGTTGACAAAACGGAAATTTGTGCTATATTTAAATTAGAAAAAGGAAATATGTAAACTTTAGTCCGAAAAGGCAAACCTCGAGTGATTGAGGGGCGCAAAGCTACGGAACTTAACTGGGTTACAAAATTGGTAAAGTTAGCCGAGCTACCGAAAAAATACTTTTCCGGTAGGTCGGTTTTTTTATATCCTGATATCCAGGGGAATTATAATACCTGGAATAGTCAAGGAGAAAGAGATAAATAAAGTATTATATGGTGGTTGAAAGAGGTATAACAAAAAAATGGAATCAAAGATGATTAATATAATAAAAACAACTAAATTAACGGTAAGGGGTTCTTTATTATTTGTTTGTTTCTTAGGTGGTATATCTATATTTTCATTAGCGATGAATTCTACCAATTATACTCTTGATTGGGATGTAATTAATAGTGGGGGAGACGAGGGGAGTTCTACTAATTACCGGATAAATGTTTCTGTTGCTCAAGCTGCTATTGATTCAGCAGCAAGTACTAGTTATCAATTAGAAGCAGGCTACTGGTCCGGGCTTGCCGGTGAAGAGGCTATTTCTTATCAAACAGATAACCAGATAAAG
>JAGLHV010000206.1 GCA_023143305.1 bacterium
ATTAAACACCACCGGGGGCTGCCACATTGTTTTATAAAAATCGTATACCTGTCGGGTTTCACGCAGAAATGGACTGTTTATTCCGTCTCCCTGGCCGCAAATACCAAACCATTCTTCATGCGCGAAATGATCCGGCATAATTCCCCAGTAAAATTGCGGAGCAATCTGCTGCTCAAAGGGAGAATCATATTCACTCTGCGCCTTCCACCATTCGTCCAGCCATTCAAACACAATACCGCCAATTACAATGCCTTCACCTGGCGTAGCAGCACTATTATAATAAATTGCTTTTGCTCCACCATAATGATGCTGCTTTTGCTCTAATTCATTAACACCCTGATCTTGATGATAAGCATCTGCCCCATATTCAGAAATTATTAAAGGCCGATCAATTTTTTCCTGCGCTTCACGCAGATATGAAACTCCCACTCCATTGCGATCTGTATAATGATTGGTCGCAATTATATCTATTTCCGGCGCATATTGCGCATAGTATTCCACCAACCCCAAATCCTGATTTCCAACTGCCACTGGATGATTTGGGTCAATCTCGTGGATCATCTGCGCAACTTCGTTTAAAAATTCCGCATAGGCCTGGGGTTCAACAGAAGCATTCGTGCGGGTCGCGTTTATTGAATTATATTCAGCAGCCATATTGTTTTCATTGCCCAATAGCCATAGCAATACATAAGGCTCATCTTTGTGATCTAAAACCATCTGGCGCACAACTTCTTTCATAGCAGCCCGCTGTTCTGGATTAGTATAATCAGTGCCATCTTCCCAACTTGCTCCTGATCCAATAGTATAGCCGCCAAAGAAATCTCCGATCATTACCATGATCCTGTATTGTGTATATAACTGCCGCAATAATGGTTTATTATATTCCGCAGGCTGATAAGTTTTATTATCCTCCCCAGCATAATGATAAATCCGGATTGTATTACATCCCATTTCTTTAAGTAATTTAAAATCACCAATAATTTTTTCATTCTTATCTTTTTTATTATTACGATTTTTATCTACCCATGTTTCATATGCCGTATCGATTAAACCATTATTGTTTTCATCTGCTTTCATCCAATTCCATCGATAATCTTTACCGGTTTTGGTTGGACTATACTGCACTCCGCGTACCAAAAATGGTTTTCCTTTAACCTGCAATTCCCAATGTCCATTTTCGTATTGAACACAGCTTACTTTTCCACCCCGGCGTTGTATTATTTTAAGTTTATTAATATCAAAGCACCCTTCCTTATTTTTGCCTGTGGGATAAGGAATTAACCGTCCAGGGGTTACTGCTACACGGGTTTTGTGGGGATCCCCATCAGCAGACTTCTTTATTTTAACATAAGCATCTACCAGTTTAATTTTAAGTTTGGGATGCTTCCGGGTTAAATTAATAATTGCACTCCAGGAAGCAGGAGCAATAAACCATGCCCAAAAACCTTCACGATTCCAACACTTTGAACGGGGAAAAAAAATCATTGCCGCCCGATAGGCTTTAATGGCATGATGGTAAAGGCCTGCATTTTCTAACGCCTTTGCTGTAAAAAACAACTTCACCCCCGGATCTTCATTTGCTGTTGCCCAAACAAAAAAATCGGCAGCTGGGTCCGATGTGTCAACATGATCCCACTGTCCACCTTTAAGTCTCCCTTCTTTTCTTAGTTTTCTATATAATTTATTCTTTGTCACAGATTCTAAATTGGGGAAAATACCTTCACCCACAGCTCTAGCCAAGCCTTTTTCGTCCCTTACTACAAATTTATAATCGCAAGTCCCTACATTTTTGAATTCACCATATCTTTCATATTGTACAATTTTTTCTGTCCCGCATTCAGCAAGCTTAAAAAACGGCTTTTTTTGTCCTTTAGCTCCTTCACATTGTTTATGAAAACAGTTATTCATAGAACAAAACCAGACAATTAACAATAAAAATTTTAATAATTTAATTTCAAATTTATCCATTATTTAAACCGCCTTTTTGATAAGAAAGACATTGACACTATCAATGCATAGCTCTTCACGAATGATGCACTCCACACCTTTATTTATGTTCATGACTTTCAAGATGTTCCAGGCAATATTCTTTCCCATCAGAACAGATATTACATACACGAAATTCAAGATTAGAATCGTCATTTTCCGTCTTTCCACAAATAAAACATTTATGTAAAGATTCTTTTTCTAATTGGGAAAAAAGCGATAATGCTTTTCGTTTACGATGCATTAATTTTATATTTCCGATAATTTCGCCTCCAAAAAAAAGAAGGTAATTTAAAATAGCTGTTATTATCACCAGTTTTGTAGTTAAAGAACCAAAAAGAATATTGAACATAATAATCAACCAACTTATTATTGCTAAATATTTCACTTTAATCGGAATAATGAAAAACAAATAAACAATAAAGTCAGGATATAAAGTAGCAAAAGCAAGAAATAAGGATATATTAAGAAATATATTGGTAATATGGATAGAGGGAAAACAAAAACCAATCAGGGTAGTACTTATCATTCCGATTAAATAATATAAGTTAAAACGAAAACTTCCCCATTCTGTCTCCAGTGCCGTTCCTACAAAATAAAGAAAATAAAGCATAAAAAATATAAATAGAAAATGTGTAGACGGTGGAATAAAAAGATAAGTAAAAACGCGCCAAACCTGTCCCTTAAAAACTTTTCTTACATTCAATGTCAATAAATTTATATAACCCGGGTTAAAATAATTCAAAATATAAACAAAAGCATTGAAACTTACTATGTACATCGTAAGGTCTCTAATTGCAAACTGTCCATAACGCCGCTGAAGTCTATTAAGCAATTTCTCAAACCAATACTCAATTCGGACCATTCTTTTCTTTCTCCGGCATAAAAAAATTAATTACATTTTATTTACTTCGTATTCTCTTAATTAATTAAACTCAAGTTTTGTCTTTCAATACACAAAACTTGAGTTTATCAACAAAGGTTCTTTTTAGTAAACTTTAAACAAATTACCCTTTACCAACTTAAAATTAGTCAATATTCGGTTCTTTTCGTTAGTGTCAAGATTTATTCCGACTTTCATCTTTAAGCACAGTTTTTTTTCCGCAGATATAATAAAAGGCATATTATATTGGGAACTTTCGTAAATAATGCGGAATAATA
>JAGLHV010000207.1 GCA_023143305.1 bacterium
GGTTGCATATCCAAACATTTCAGACAGGGGAACCACCCCTTTTACAATATGAGTTTTACCCCGTTCACTAATATTTTCTACCTTGCCTCTTCTTGAACTTAAATCCCCTATAACATCCCCCATATATTCCTGCACAGTTATAACTTCTATTTTCATCATTGGTTCCAAAAGAACAACATCCGCTCTTTTAACCCCATCCCGTATAGCCATAGAAGCTGCTACAGTATATGCGATGTCGGATGAATCAACATCATGGTAAGAACCATCAATCAAAGTTACCTTCATATCTATAAGCGGATATCCCCCTAAAGGACCCGTATCTAACTCTTTTATAACCCCTTTTTCTACTGATGAAATATATTCCCGCGGAATAGTTCCTCCTACAATTTTATTTATAAATTCAAACCCTTTCCCTTTTTCCTGAGGCTCTATATCCAACCAAACATGTCCATATTGTCCCCGCCCACCACTTTGACGAATATATTTACCTTCCTGCCTTACCGCTTTTCTAATTGTCTCTCTATAGGACACATGGGGATTTCCTACATTTGCTTCTATCCCAAATTCTCTTTTCATGCGGTCAATCAAAACATCTAAATGTAATTCTCCCATTCCTGAAATTAGAGTTTGTCCTGTTTCCGCATCATGTTTAATACGAAAAGTAGGATCTTCTTCTGCTAAACGATGCAAAGCTAAGCCCATTTTTTCCTCATCTTTTTTAGTTTTCGGTTCAATGGCCAAAGAAATTACCGGATCAGGAAAAGACATCTCACCAAAAACAATAGGAAATGCCTCCGTACTTAAAGTATTTCCGGTAACAGTATTTTTTAAACCTACAACAGCTACAATATCTCCTGCGTATGCTTCTTCTAAGTTTTCTCTGCGATTAGCATGCATACGGAGAATTTTAGATATTCTCTCTTTTTTCCTTCGAGTGACATTATATACCGTCTCTCCTTTTTTGAGAGTTCCGGAATAAATTCTCAAGAAAGAAAGTCTTCCTACATATACATCACTCATAATCTTAAACGCTAAAGCGGAAAAAGGAGCATCATCTTTAACCAATCGTTGCTCTTCCTTTTCAATAACAGGATTAAACCCTTTAATCGAAGGCATATCCACCGGGGAAGGAAGAAAACTACAAATGTCATCCAATAAAAATTGTATCCCTTTATTTTTAAAAGCAGACCCGCATAAAATCGGAACTATTTTATAACTTAAAGTTGCTTTTCTAATCCCCCAAACTAAATCTTCTTCGCTAATTTGTTTCCCTTCTAAATATTTCTCTAATATATCATCATCAACATCAGAAATAGACTCAATGAGTTTATCATGATATTCTTTACTAACCTTTTTATATTCTTCCGGAATATCTATTGTTTTAAAGGTAACCCCAAAATCCTCTCCTTCATAAACACGGGCTTTCATTCTTATTAAATCAATTACTCCGGAAAAAGTATCTTCTTTTCCCAGCGGCAGTTGAAGCGGCACCACATTATTTGACAAACGTTCTTTCATTTGCTGTACCACACCATAAAAATCTGCACCTACCCTATCCATTTTATTTATAAAAATCATACGCGGAACACCGTATTTATCTGCCTGATGCCATACTGTCTCTGACTGCGGCTCAACCCCGCCTACGGCACAAAATATTACTACTGCACCATCTAATACCCTTAAAGATCTTTCTACTTCAGCCGTAAAATCAATATGTCCCGGCGTGTCAATAATATTTATCCAGCAATCCTTCCATTGACAGGTTGTCGCTGCCGAAGTTATTGTAATACCCCGTTCCTGTTCTTGCTCCATCCAATCCATAGTAGCATTACCGTCATGAACTTCACCTATCTTATATATCCTGCCGGTATAATAAAGAATTCGCTCTGAAGTCGTGGTTTTACCGGCATCAATATGCGCAATAATCCCTATATTTCTTGTCTTTTCTAATTCTACAGTTCTTCCCATTTTAAAAAACCCTTCCTTTAATTCTATCTCAATCCTATTCTGATTTTAAAACTTTATCTACCATCGATAATGAGCAAAAGCTTTATTAGCTTCTGCCATTTTATGTGTGTCCTCTTTCTTTTTTACTGCCGGACCCTGGTTACGAGCAGCTTCCATTAATTCATCGGCTAATCTTTCCCCCATGGATTTCCCTGTTCTGGCCAGAGCATAGTTAGTAATCCATCGTATAGCGATAGAAACAGAACGGCGGGGATTTACTTCTATAGGCACCTGATATGTCGCTCCCCCCACTCTGCGGGATTTTACCTCTAAAAGAGGCTTAACATTTTCCATAGCATGGTTTAGAACCCGCATCGGATCTTCTTTTACTTTTTCTTTAATAATATCCATAGCTTTGTAAAATATTTGATCAGCTATACTTTTTTTACCTGATTTCATTATGTTTTTAATAAAACTAGTTACAACTAAACTATTATATTTATAATCCGGAATTGTTTGTCTTTTTACCATCGTTTTTTTTGCTTTTCTTGACATTTTTTTTCTCCTTTGCATCTACAACTTAAAAATCTATTTTTTTCTAACTATACTTTATTTAGCCGCTGCTTTTTTAGGAGCTTTAGAACCATATTTTGATCTGGACTGCTTCCGATCTGTTACCCCGGTAGTATCTAATACTCCCCTGATAATGTGATACCGCACACCCGGTAAATCCTTAACCCGTCCACCCCTAATCATTACAATAGAATGTTCCTGTAAATTATGCCCAATACCCGGAATATACGCAGTCACTTCTACCCCACTGGTCAATTTCACCCGTGCTACTTTACGTAATGCTGAATTCGGTTTTTTGGGGGTAGTAGTATAAACTCTTATACATACACCTCTTCTTTGAGGTGAACTAGACAAAGCAGGGGTTCTTTCCTTTTTCTTTAACTTTTTTCTCCCTTTAGAAACCAACTGATTAATTGTAGGCATAATTTTTTCTCCTATATGTTTTTATCTTTATTCCTTGATAGAATCCCTGTGCCGGCAGGAATAAGATGCCCAATAATAATATTTTCTTTTAAACCCCTCAAATAATCTTTCTGCCCTTGCACAGCCGCTTCGGTTAAAACCCGGGTAGTTTCCTGAAAAGAAGCAGCAGAAATAAAACT
>JAGLHV010000208.1 GCA_023143305.1 bacterium
ACAGCATCAGCACTTTTAGATTTGGTGGACAAGTCTGGAGTAAAAACCGAAAAAGGAATAAAAATTAACATGGAATTAACTCATCAGGAATTAGCCAATTTAGTCGGTACCGCCAGAGAGATTATTACTAAAGTTTTGAGTAATTTTAAAAAAAATGGATATTTGGTTATAGATGAGCACTATATAACTATTCTTGATACAGAAAAACTAAAAGAGGTAATTTGTTGATAAATATCAATGTGAAGAATGATGACTAATAAAAAGTTATACCTTATAGATGGAAATGCTTACTTTTATAGGGCTTTTTATGCTATTCCTCCGTTGGTTAATTCGAAAGGCTTTCCGGTTAATGCTGTTTATGGGTTTACAAAAATGATTTTAAAAATCATTCAACAGGAAAAGCCATATTATTTAGTTGTTTGTTTCGATTTTCCGGGGCCAACCTTTAGGCACAAAGAATTTGTTGAATATAAAGCAAACCGTCCGGTTATGCCGGAAGATTTAAAGGTACAAGTTCCTTTATGTAAAAGAGTAATAGAAGCTTTAAATATTTCTTTTTTCCAAAAAGAAGGTTATGAAGCAGATGATTTGATTGCTACTATTTCTCAAAAAGCAGAAAGGGAGGAAATAGCAACCGTTATAGTAAGCAATGATAAGGATATGTTGCAACTGGTAAATGAGAAGATAACAGTTCTGAATGAATCTAAAAATATTATATATGATTTTGAAAAAGTAAAAGAGGTGCTGGGAATAGAGCCTAAACAAGTTGTGGAGTTTATGGGCTTAGCCGGAGATTCTGTGGATAATGTTCCGGGTATTCCGGGAATTGGAACTAAAACAGCAATTAAATTGATTCAGGAATATGGGACTATAGAAAATTTAAAAAACAACTTGATTCAATTTAAGGGAAAAATTAAAGAGAGAATAAAAGAGTTCTTTCCTGTGGCGCAAATGAGCAAAAAGTTAGTTACATTAGTGAAAGACGTTCCAATCCATCTGGATTTTCATGATTGTAAATTAAAAGAAATTGATCAGGATAAATTTTTAAAAATATTAAAAGAACTTGAATTTAAAAATTTAATTACAGAATGGATAAAAGAAAAAAAAAGTAATAGAGATGAGTTTGAGATTATTACTGAGAAAAAAGATTTTGAGAAGTTATTAAAAAAACTTTGTGTAGTAGAAAGATTTTCTTTTAGTATGCAAACAATCAGTCCCAATCCTATGGATGCGCAGATATTAAGTTTTACATTTGCCTTTAGAAAAGGGGAAGCTTTTTATTTACCTCTTGCATATAATTATGTAGGATGTTGCCGGCAGCTGGAGGGTGATTATGTTCTGGAAAAACTGAAATTAGTTTTCGAAAATGAAAAAATTAAAAAATGCGGACAGGACTTGAAATTTAGTGTCATTGTTTTAAAACAGAGGGGGATTAATCTTTGCGGTGTAGACTTTGATGTAATGGTTGCTTCTTATTTGCTCAATCCCTCTAGGGGAAAACATCAACTGGAAAATATAACTTTAGAATATTTAAATTGCAAAATAACAACCATTGTAGATTTAATTAAAAAAGAAAAAAAGAAAATTTCCCAAATAAAAATAGAAGAAGTTGCCGGCTTGGCCTGCAGGGATATAGGGTATATAATAGAGTTGGCACGAATTTTAACTGCTCAATTAAAGGAAAAAGAATTAGATAAACTTTTTTCTGAAATAGAAATGCCGCTACTTATAGTCTTGGCAAAAATGCAAATGGAAGGTTTTCTTTTGGATATTGATTATCTGAAAGAGATAAAAGTTGAATTAGAAGGAGAAATTGATAATTTAAAAAAAGATATTTATGCTCAAAGCGGAACAGAATTTAATATAAATTCCCCGAAACAATTAAGCGTTATTTTATTTGAAAAATTAGGGCTGCCGGTTATAAAAAAAACTAAAACAGGGATTTCTACTTCGGAGGATATTTTAAAAAAACTTTCTTTTTCACATAATTTACCTGTAGTAATTCTGAAATATAGAGAATTACAAAAACTAAAATCTACATATGTTGATGCTTTATTAAAATTAGTTAATCCCTGGACTAAACGTATTCATTCTTCTTTTAACCAAACGATTACGGCAACGGGAAGGCTTTCTTCTTCGGACCCTAATTTGCAAAACGTTCCTGTTCATACAAAAAGGGGAAAGATGGTTAGAAAAGCTTTTATTGCTCAAAAAGGGTGGTGTTTAGTATCATTAGATTATTCACAAATAGATTTAAGAGTTTTAGCCCATTTTTCAAAAGATAAGAATCTAAAAGATGCTTTCTGTTATGGAAAAGATGTTCACAATCAAACTGCAAGTGAAATTTTTAATATTCCTATCCAGGAAATTACCCGGGAGAAGAGAAAGATGGCTAAAACTATAAATTTTGGTGTTATTTATGGAATGTCGTCTTACGGTCTTGCTCAGGAATTAGGAATTAGTCCGGGACAAGCACATGATTATATTGAAAAATATTTCATAAAATACGAAGGGATTAAAAACTTCATAGATAAAACATTAACAAAAACTAAAAAATGCGGTTATGTGCTAACGCTTTTCAATCGTCGCAGATATCTTCCTGAAATTCAAAGTAAAAATCGTATTTTAAAAGAATTTGCAGAACGAGTAGCTATAAATATGCCTATACAAGGAACATCTGCTGACATTATTAAAGTGGCAATGGTGCAAATAGATTCTGAATTGAAGAAAAAGAATTTAAAATCTAAAATGCTGTTACAGGTACATGATGAATTGATTTTTGAGGTTCCACAGGAAGAGAAAGAATTACTTGTTCAAATAGCCAAAGAAAAAATGGAAAGAGCAGTAGAGCTGGAAGTGCCGGTAAAAGTAAATATAAAAACAGGTAAAAGATGGAGCGATCTGGAGTAGAAAATTTGTTAGCGTTTATGTAATAGAAGGGGAATGTTATGCCTGAGTTGCCGGAAGTAGAAACGATCAAAACGGATTTGGACAAAAAAATTTTAGGATTAAAAATAAAAACCGTGGAAATTAAAACGGCAAAAATCATTAAAAAGCCTGCTATCGAAGAATTTACCCGCAAAATAAAAGGAAAAATTTTTAAAAAAATT
>JAGLHV010000209.1 GCA_023143305.1 bacterium
CCGGGGTTAATTGGTGATTTTTTTCAAGCTAGCAAATGGCAGATAAAAACGGTTGAATTGGGGAATGGGGATAAATTACCCGAAGACCTTCAAGGAATCAAAGGGATTATTGTTTTAGGTGGACCGATGAATGTGGATGAAGAGAAACAATATCCTTTTTTGAAAGAGGAAAATAAGTTCTTAAAAAAAGCAATGATATTTAATATTCCTCTTTTAGGCATATGTTTAGGTTCGCAGCTTCTGGCTAAAGCAACAGGAGCGAAAGTGCGAAAAGGTGTGGCGAAGGAAATCGGATGGTACAAAATTAATTTAACCGAAGAAAGTAAAAAAGATTTACTTTTTGAAGGTTTAGGAAAAAATTTGGAAGTATTTCAATGGCACGAAGACCAATTTGACTTACCGCAAGGAGCTTTATTATTAGCAAGATCTAAAATTTGTCCGAATCAGGCATTTAAGATAGGAAAGAATGCTTATGGCTTGCAGTTTCATATAGAAATTACTCCCGGGATGATTGAATCTTGGGTAAAGAAATATTATGTAGAGAATGGTAAGCAGTCGATTAAAATAACAGATGTGCAAAAGATGCTTATAGATACATATAGAAAAAAAGGACAATTAACGAGACAGACAAAAAAAATTCTTTCCAATTTTTCTCAAATAATAGCAGGGTAAAAGTGGTAGTCGCAACCTTTAGGTTGCGTTCTCAGAGGAGATTTTCCGCAGGCTTTAGCCTGCGACTACCAAAAAGGGAGTTATGACACACTCTGTTCGCAGGAATCCATTTTGTCGACGATATCCTGGATTCCCGCTTTCGCGGGAATAACAACAATAGGACTTTGGCAATAAATTCATAGTCTTCCGAATATTAAAAAAGGAATATGCTGAAAAATGAAAGTCAGGATCTATCTTGACACTACTTTAGAAAAAGACAATTTGACAGGTGTTTTTTTTTGATGTATAATGCTTAAAATTTAGGCAGAATAATGATTAATATTTCCATAATCGATAAAGAAAGAAAAGTATCCTTACTAATTATTAAAGCCCTTAATGATGCTGGGTATTGCATAAAAAAAATAGATACTGAACAGGAAAAACAAATAATAGAAATAGAAGAGAAAAAAGTTTCTTTTGAACGATCAGTTAAAGAGCTGGAGGATTTTTTTATCCGCAGTAAAGAAAAAGAGCTTTATAAATTTATTTTAACTGCAATAGAAAAACCTTTAATTGAGGATGTTTTAGAAAAATGTAGCGGAAATAAAGTGCAAGCAGCACAAATTTTAGGTATAAATAGGAATACTTTACATACTAAAATTAAAAAGTTAGGGATTAAAATAGAAAAATGGAAAAAAGAATGAGAATAGCTCTGGCCCAGATTAATTCTGTAGTGGGGGATTTAGAGGGAAATGTAAATAAAATTGTTCATTTTGTGAAAAAAGCGCAAAAATTCAAAGCGGATATAGTAACATTTCCGGAATTAGCTATATGTGGATATCCCCCTGAAGATTTATTATTAAAAGAACATTTTGTGAAAGATAATCTAAAAGCATTAAATTCATTAGTAAGGAAAATTAGCAATATTGCAGTAATTGTCGGATTTGTAGATAGGGATAAAAAGGGTTATTTATATAATGCAGCAGCTGTAATTAGTAAGGGGAAAATAAAAGGAATTTATCACAAGGTCAAGTTACCTAATTACGGAGTTTTTGATGAGAAAAGATATTTTCAACCAGGCAAAGAATTTCCTTTGTTTGAATTAAATCAGGTTGTTTTCGGAATTAATATTTGTGAAGATATCTGGGAACTAAAAGGAGTAGCGAAATTACAGGCGGATGAAGGAGCACAAGTAATTATAAATATTTCCGCTTCTCCGTATTATGCCGGAAAAGAAAATTTAAAAAAGAAAATATTAACTAAGCAGGCAAAAGAAACAAGAACTTATCTTTGTTATAATAATTTAGTAGGAGGACAGGACGAACTTGTTTTTGACGGAGGCAGTGTTGTTTTTGATTTTGCGGGGAAAGAAATAATAAGGGGTAAACAGTTTGAGGAAGATTTAATTATTGCTGATTTGCCAATAAAAAAAATAACAAATAAAATTAGAGGTAAAAAGTGTATTAAAATAAGTATCCCGGAAAATATTAAAAAACCTGTTTTACCAGAAAGTAAAGTAAAAAAATCAAAACAAATAAATAAAATTTATTCTGCTTTAGTTTTAGGAACGCAGGACTATATAAGAAAAAATGGTTTCCAGAAAGTAGTTGTTGGATTAAGTGGGGGAATAGATTCTGCTTTAACTGCGGTAATTGCCAGAGATGCAATAGGTAAAGAAAATGTTATTGGTATTTCAATGCCTTCCCGTTATTCATTAATGGAGACACAAAAAGATGCCCGTATTTTAGCTAAAAATTTAGGGATTAGATTTATTACCATATCAATAGAAGATATTTTTAAAGTTTATTTAAGGGTACTGGAAAAGGAGTTTTTAGGGTTAAAAAATGATGTTACCGAAGAGAACTTACAGGCCAGAATAAGAGGAAATATCTTAATGGCTTTTTCTAATAAGTTTAATTGGCTGGTACTTACTACCGGAAATAAAAGTGAGACATCTGTTGGGTATTGCACCTTGTATGGTGATATGGCCGGCGGATTTGCCGTAATAAAAGATGTTCCGAAAATAATGGTTTACCGGTTAGCTGAATTTGTAAATGAAAAAGAAAATGAAAGTTTAATACCGGAAAGTATTCTGGTTCGGGAGCCATCGGCGGAATTGCGGGAAAATCAAAAAGACCGGGATAGTTTGCCTCCTTATACGATTTTAGATAAAATCATAAAGGGTTATGTGGAAGAAGACAAAAGTTCCAAAAAAATAACTACTAATAAAATCAGTATTGGTACGGTAAGAAAAATTATCCGGATGGTTGATAAAAATGAATATAAACGCAGACAATCTTCTCCGGGGATAAAAATTACTTCCAAAGCATTTGGTAAGGACAGAAGATTTCCTATTACTAATAAATATAAGGAATAGATAATATCAGAAAAGGAATGGCAGGTAAAAATCCCCCCGGCCCCACTAGTGTCCGGTTGTTTTCGCCT
>JAGLHV010000021.1 GCA_023143305.1 bacterium
CTATCGACTGTGGACTATGGACTGTCTTTTATCTGTCATCTGTGAACTGTCAACTAATACGCGGGCGTAGTTCAGCGGTAGAATGTCTGCTTGCCATGCAGAAGGTCGTGGGTTCGATCCCCATCGCCCGCTCCATTAAATAAATATTAAGTAGAGTAATTTTTTCTATTTAAGAAGGGTTTCTTTTTTAATTAGATTGTAAGTTTTTAGGCTTTTCAAGTAAAAAACAAATAAAATGAAATGAGGTTTTAAAAAAATGACAGAAAGTATTAAAGCTAATATTTTAGATTCAAAACTTTGTCAGGTTACCATGGATGTGGAAGTACCTTTTTTGCAGGTAGAAAATGAGATACAAAAAAAATATCTAAAGTTACAAACAAAAATTAAATTGCCGGGATTTCGTAAAGGGAAAGTTCCTATGGATATAGTTAAAAAGAAATTTAGTCAAACGGCAGAAGAGGAAGCAGTAAATGAGCTTGTTGAAGTTGCTTTAAATCAATTAATCAAAGAAAAGAAAATAAATGCTATTTCCTGCCGTCAGATAGAGGATTTGAAATTTGAAAAAGGAAAACCCCTTTCTTTTCGGGCGAAGATAGAAGTAAGGCCTGAGTTTGAAGTGAAAGGGTATAAAGGTGTTTCGGTAAAGAAAAAAGAAGTTGAGGTTGGAGAGAAGGATGTGCAAGGTGCTATAGTTAATCTTCAAGAACGAAATGCACAGTTAGTTGACACCGATCGTTTGATTGTAGAAAAGGGTGATTTTGTCATTATCAATTATCAGGGATTTTTAAATGAAAATCTTTTAAGCAATTGGGGTGGAAAAAGCCGGCTTATAAATATGGCCTGGGATAATTTTATTGAGGGTTTTAATCAGCAATTAATTGGTGCCCAAAAAGGCAAAGAAAAAGAAATTCAAATAAATTTTCCGCAGGATTATGCCAAAGAGGATGTAGCAGGAAAGAAAGTTGTCTTTAAAGTAGAAGTTACCCAGATAAAATCAAAAAAGCTTCCTTCTTTATCAGACGATTTTGCTAAGGATGTAGGGTGTTCTGATTTAGGTGAGTTAAAGAAAAAAGTGGAAGAAAACATAAAAAAAGAAAAAGAATTTCAAAGCAAACAAGATGAGGAAGAACAATTGATAACAGGTCTTATAAAAAACAATCCCATAGAGGTTCCTGAATCACAGGTAGAGAATAGATTAAGTTATTTAGTATCAAAGGCAAAAAGATATGTTGTCCAGCAAGGCCTTAAACCGGAACAAGCAGGTTTGACAGATGAGGTGTTAAGAGAAAAATATAAACAGGAAGCGTATAAACAAGTGCAGCTTTTTTACATTTTAGATGCTGTTAGTGAAAAAGAAAATATTCAGGTTTCAGAGGAAGAAATAAAAAAGGAAGAGGAAAAAGCAATTAATGCATCAGAGCAAAAAGAGAAAGAAAAAGTAAAAAAATATTTTAGTAAAAATAAAGAAACTATATTTCAAAAATTGCTAGAAAAAAAAATATTTAATTTTATTATGGAAAATGCTAAAATAATTAAAAAATAATAGTCTTGAAATAAAATCCACATTATTTACCAAAAAAGACCCAAATTTATTGGGGGGGGGTGAATAGCGATTTATTTGTGTTGGAAAATGTCAAAAAATTTTAATGTATTTTTTATTTAATGGGGGAGTTTTTTATGAATTTAATACCAATGGTTGTTGAGCAAAGTCAAAGAGGAGAACGTGCCTATGATATTTATTCAAGGCTGCTTAAAGATAGAATTATTTTTATTGGGACTCCCATTGATGATGATGTAGCAAATTTGATAATTGCTCAGTTGCTTTTTTTAGAAGCAGAAGATCCGGAAAAGAATATTTACTTATATATAAATAGCCCAGGTGGAATAGTAACTTCCGGTTTAGCGGTATATGATACCATGCAATATATTAAACCTTCTATTTCTACTATTTGTATGGGACAGGCGGCAAGTATGGGGGCTCTTTTGCTTGCAGCAGGAACATCGGGTAAGAGATTTGCTTTACCCCATTCAAGAATTATGATTCATCAGCCTTTAGGAGGGGTTCAGGGACAGGCTACAGATATAGAAATTCAATCAAAAGAAATTTTGCGCATAAAAACAAAATTAAATGAAATTTTGGCTAAACATACCGGAAAGTCTATAGAAAAAATAGAAAAAGATACAGACAGAGATTTTTTTATGAGTGCACAAGAGTCCCAAAAATACGGTATTGTTGATGAAGTTATCGTCACGAGAAAGAATAGTAAAAAATAAGACCGATATTAATTGAATAGGTTTTGTTAATTAGAATTATTTAATATTATATTAGAGGAGAAAAATGGCTGATTTTAAAATATCCCAGGAAGTATTACAATGTGTTTTTTGTGGAAAAGGAAAGAAAGAAAGAAAAAAACTGGTAGGGGGGCAGGGTGTTTATATTTGTGAAGAATGTGTCCGGATCTCTTATTCTCTTTTAGAAAAAGTAGAAATAACGGATAAAAAGAAAGAAAAAAAAGAGAGTGTTCCTAAACCCCACGAAATTAAAAAAATATTGGATGAACACATTGTAGGACAGGAAACAGCGAAAAAAAATTTAGCAGTAGCTGTATATAACCATTATAAACGGATTGGGGTTGAATTTAGAGATCAGGATGTTCAAATACAAAAATCAAATATTTTGTTAATTGGGCCAACAGGAACAGGGAAAACTCTTTTAGCCCAAACACTGGCTAAATTACTTCGGGTTCCTTTTACTATTGCCGATGCTACCACTTTAACCGAAGCCGGTTATGTGGGAGAGGATGTAGAAAATATTATCTTATCCCTTTTACAAAAAGCAAATTATGATGTGGGAAAAGCAGAAAAAGGAATTATTTACATTGATGAAATAGATAAAATTTCCCGCAAAGCAGGGACGCCGTCTATTACCCGTGATGTATCGGGAGAAGGTGTCCAGCAGGCACTATTGAAAATTTTAGAGGGGACCATAACTAACGTTCCCCCTAAGGGTGGTAGAAAACATCCGCATCAGGAATATATCAAGGTAAATACTTCAAATATTCTTTTTATTTGTGGTGGAGCATTTGCCGGGATCGATAAAAAAATACAAGAGCGTCTTGCTCAAAAAACTATAGGATTTAAATCACAAATAAAAAAAAGAGAAAAAAAGATAGGAGAAATATTAACTTATATTCAGCCGGAAGATTTATTAGAATATGGGTTGATACCTGAATTAGTAGGAAGACTACCGGTAATTTCAACGATGGAAGAGCTTGACTGGCAAATGTTAATGGAAGTAATGGTAAAACCTAAAAATGCATTGGTGAAACAATATAAAAAATTATTTTCTTTAGAAGGAGTGGAGCTTATCTTTACTAAAGAGGCGATTATTAAAGTATCTAAAATCGCACAAAAAAGAGGTAGTGGCGCACGAGGTTTACGGGCCATAATGGAAAAAATTATGTTAGATATTATGTATGAGTTACCCCGACACAACGATTTACAACAATGTATTATCAATGAAGAAGTAATAACTGAAAATAAAAAACCTAAATTAATCAAAAAAGAAAAGAAAATAGAGGAGGAAAAAACAGCATGACAATACAAGACAAAAATATTACCAAAGAGATTCTTATCCCTCAGAGGGTGCCATTATTACCCGTACGGGATATAGTAGTTTTTCCTTATATGATGATTCCGTTGGCTGTAGGCAGGGATAAGTCTATCAAAGCACTGGAAAAAGCAATGGTGGAAAATCATCTTGTTTTTTTAGGGGTTCAAAAAAAAATTCAAACAGAAGATCCACAACAGAATGATATTTATTCTGTAGGTTGTGTAGCTGAAATTTTGCAATTGTTGAAAATGCCGGATGGCACGCTAAAAATATTAGTAGAGGGGATTCGGCGTGCGAAAGTATTAGATTTTACTATTACAGCTGAACAATATGTTGAAGTAGAAGTTAAGACTTTTTTAGATAAAAATGTAGAAGGGCCTCAAACAAAAGCGTTAATGAGAACTGCTCTTGCTCAATTTGAACAATATGTTAAATTAAATCAGCGTGTTCCTTTTGAGGCGGTTCTTTCAGCAATGAATATTTCAGAAGCGGGCAGACTGGCAGATGTGATTATTTCTTCCATTTTAGTACAACTTAAAGATAAACAGAAAATTATCGAAGCTATAGATGTTCAGGAGCGGCTTGAAGAAATAGTTAAAATGTTAATTTCCGAAAATGAGATTTTGTCAATTGAGAAAAAAATTCAAGGGCGGGTACGCAATCAAATCGAAAAGTCTCAAAAGGAATATTATTTAACAGAACAAATGAAGGCAATTCAAAAAGAATTAAAGCAGAAAGATGAATATGGTAAAGAGATAGAGGAGTTGAAGGCTAAAATGGTCCAGGCAAAAGTAAGCAAAGAAGCGGAAGAAATAATGGTAAAAGAGTTGGTACGACTGGAAAGAATGCCTCCTTTTTCTCCGGAAGCTACGGTGATTAGAACATATTTGGACTGGTTAATTAGTCTTCCCTGGCAAATAAAAACCAAAGATAATCTGGAAATAAAAAGGGCAGCGAAAATTTTAGATGAAGATCATTATGGCCTGGATAAAGCCAAGGAAAGAATCTTGCAGTATCTGGCTGTATGTAAGTTGACTAAAAAATTAAAAGGTCCTATTTTGTGTTTTGTAGGTCCCCCCGGTACAGGTAAAACTTCTTTGGGAAGATCTATTGCCCGGGCATTGGGTAGAAAATTTGTGCGTATGTCTTTGGGAGGAATGCGGGATGAAGCTGAAATTAGGGGGCATAGAAGAACTTATATCGGAGCTTTACCTGGTAGAATTATTCAGTCTATAAAAAAAACAAAATCAAAAAACCCTGTTTTTTTGCTGGATGAAATAGATAAAATCGGCAATGATTTTAGAGGAGATCCGGCATCAGCATTGCTGGAAGTTTTAGATCCGGAACAAAACAGTACTTTTGCGGACCATTACTTGGAAGTGGATTTTGATTTATCGGATGTAATGTTTGTTACTACGGCTAATACTCTTTATTCTATTCCGATTTCTCTTCAGGATAGAATGGAAATTATTCGTTTTCCCGGATATACCATTGAAGAGAAGGTGAAAATTGCCAAGATATTTTTATTTCCTAAACAGACAAAAGAAAATGGTTTGACCAATAATAATTTGAGTATCACTGATAAAGCAATAGAGGATGTTGTTTGTCGTTATACTCGAGAGGCAGGAGTAAGAAATCTGGAAAGGGAGATTGCTAATATTTGTCGTAAAGTGGCTAAAGAATGGGTAAGTGATAATAAAAAAGAAAAGATTAAAATTACCAGTCAAAATTTGCATTATTATTTAGGTATACCTAAATATTCTCAAAACGGTAAAGAAGAAAATGAAATCGGAGTTGCTACGGGTTTAGCCTGGACAGAAGTTGGAGGAGATACCCTCCCAATAGAAGTTTCCATAATGAGAGGGAAAGGGTCATTAACTTTGACTGGTAAATTAGGGGAAGTAATGCAGGAATCAGCAAAAGCGGCGCTTTCCTATGTTCGTGCAAATAGCCAGCGATTGGGATTAGTTGCTAATTTTTATCAGGATAAAGAGATACATATTCATGTTCCCGAAGGAGCTATTCCTAAAGATGGCCCTTCGGCAGGAATAGTTATTGCTTCAGCCTTAGTTTCTGCTTTGACCGGGATTCCGGTTAAAAAAAATGTAGCTATGACCGGTGAAATTACTTTACGGGGAAATGTGTTTCCTGTTGGTGGGTTAAAAGAGAAAATATTAGCGGCGCATCGTTTAGGGATGAAAATAATAGTATTACCTTTAGAGAACAAAAAAGATATGGAAGAAATTCCTAAAAATATACAGAAAAAAATGAAATTTGTTTTAGTTAAAAATATGGATGAAGTATTACAGATAGCTTTGGGAGGGAAATTAGTAGAGAGAAGAAAGGCATCATCTAAATCTAATAGAAAAAGAGTATGTTAAAAGGAGGTTGTAAAAATGAAAAAGTATTTAGTGACACCAGGCCCGACACCGGTTCCTGACTCTGTACTATTGGCTGGTGCTCAACCGATTATTCATCATCGTACAGTAGAATTTAGTAAGTTGTTTAGAGATGTAACTGCCGAATTGCAATCTGTTTTTCAGACTAAAAATGATTTGTTTGTTTTTTCTGCTTCCGGTACCGGAGGAATGGAATCCTGCGTGGCAAATCTTCTTTCTATCGGCGATAGAGTGTTGGTAGTTAACACCGGTGCATTTGGCCGAAGATGGGAAAATATTCTTAAGGTTTACGGGCTTAAACCGGAAGTAATCGAATATCCATGGGGAAAGGCGGCTCGCATAGAAGAAATAAGAGAAAAACTGGAAGAGAATCCTGAAATTAAGGCTGTTTTTACTCAATTGACTGAAACATCTACAGGGGTGGTGAATGATATTGAATCAATGGCTAAAATTACGGCACAATCAAAAGCCATATTGGTAGTAGATGCGGTTAGTGGTTTAGGCGGCCAGGAAATAAAGACGGATGAGTGGGGAGTAGATATCGTAGTTGCCGGTTCGCAAAAAGGATTGATGCTTTCTCCCGGCCTGGCTTTTGTAAGTATTAGCAAGAAAGCGTGGAATTTAATAGAAGAATCTAAATTACCGAAATTTTATTGGAATTTTAAAACTTATAAAAAGTTTTTTAATGAAAAAGGAGAAACCCCTTATACCCCGGCGGTAAATTTGTTGTTTTCTCTCCATGAAGCTTTGGGGAAAATCTTAGAAGAGGGGATAAAAAATGTTTTTACCAGACATTCTCTATTAGCCCGTGCAGCACGGGCTGGGGTTACTTCTTTAGGTTTGGAACTTTTTGCTGAAGTTCCTTGTGATGTGGTAACATCAGTGAAAGTACCGGAAGGTATAGATGGAATATCACTGATAAAAAGAATGCGGGATGAGTATGGAGTAAGTATTGCCGGAGGACAAAGAGAGTTTAAAGGTAAAATATTTCGTATGGCGCACATGGGATATATGGATAAGTTTGATGTGATTATTGAGTTATCGGCTTTGGAAATGATGTTTAATAAGCTTGGATACAAGGTAGAATTAGGAAAAGGTGTAGCTGCTGTAGAAAAAGAGTTTTTAAAGAAATAAATTTCATAAAAGAGGTTTTGTGAAAATTTTAGTAAGTGATGCTTTATCGGAAAAAGGATTGGATGCTTTAAAGCAAAATCCGGAATTTAAAGTTGATGTAAAGACAAAAATGCCTCTATCAGAACTAATTTCTTCTATTGGAGAATACGATGGATTATTAATTAGAAGCGGAACGAAAGTTACCAAGGAAGTAATTAATGCTGCAGATAAATTGAAGGTTATTGGACGCGCAGGAGTAGGGGTGGATAATATAGATGTAGCTGCTGCCACACGAAAAAGTATTATAGTGATGAATACTCCTTCGGCCAATAGTATCTCTGCTGCCGAGCACACAATGAGTTTATTACTGGCATTGGCTAGAAATGTTCCCCAGGCAAGTAATTCCTTGAAGAAAGGAGAATGGAAAAGAAAAGATTTTATGGGTAGCGAAGTTTTTAATAAAATTCTTGGTATAGTCGGATTGGGGCGTATTGGAACAGAGGTGGCCAAGAGGGCACAAAGTTTTGCGATGGAAATCATTGTTTGTGATCCCTTTATTTCTCAGGAATATGCTCAGAAGTTAGGAATAAAATTAGTTGATTTTGATAATTTAATTAAACAGGCAGACTATATTACTTTCCATATTCCTTTAACCCCGGAAACAAAACATTTAATTAACAAAGATACTTTTGCTAAAATGAAAAAAGGAGTACGGATTATCAATTGTGCCCGGGGAGGTATTATTGATGAAGAAGCTTTGGTGTCTGCAGTAAAAGAGGGTATTGTTAAGGGTGCTGCCTTAGATGTATTTGAAAAAGAACCGTTAGGTGAAAGTCCTTTATTAAATGTAGATAATATAATAATTACTCCTCATTTAGGTGCTTTTACCGAAGAAGCACAGGTTAATGTTTCTGTAGACATTGTTAAGGGGGTAGTAGATTATCTAAAAAATGCGATTATTAATAATGCCGTAAATGTTCCGGCGGTAGATCCACAGATATTAGAAGAGATTAGGCCTTATTTGGAATTAGCAGAAAAGCTGGGGAAGTTATCTTCTCAAATTATTGAAGGACGTTTACAAGAAGCAAGTATTCAATATAGTGGCGAAATTATTAATTATAATCTTACTCCGATAACTGTGGCTTTTACTAAAGGTTTATTAGAGCCAATTCTGGAAGAAGACATAAATTTTGTGAACGCTTCTATTATTGCTCAGGAACGGAAAATAAAAATAGTGGAAAGCAAGACAAGTCAGGTAGAAAATTTTACTAATCTGGTGAGCATAAAACTTAAAACAGATAAAGGACAAGTTTTAGTCTCCGGAACACTTTTTAGTAAAAACGATCCTCGTATTGTAGAGATAAATAATTTTCGTTTGGACGCAGCTATTGAAGGTTTTATGCTTGTTTGTTCCAACCTGGATAAACCAGGTGTAGTTGGACATATTGGAAACATTTTAGGAGAAAATCAGATTAATATTTCCAGCATGCAAGTGGGAAGGAAAAAAGTTAAAGGACAAGCGATTACGGTAGTAAATGTGGAAAATTCTATTTCTAATGATGTTTTAGAAAAGTTAAAAAAACATGATAAAATAACAGATGTTAAAATGGTTAAATTATAAAAGTGAAAATTGTTAAAGTAGAAAATGTAAGTAAAGTTTATATTAGAAAATATTTATGCAAGGTCCAAAAGAAAGTAGCTTTAAAAGGTTTAAATTTGGAGATAGCAGAAAAGCAGGTTTTCGGGCTTTTAGGTTTGAATGGCTCGGGAAAAACAACGACAATTAAACTTTTATTAGGGCTGCTTTTTCCTAACAAAGGTAACCTTTTTATTTTTGATAAAAAAATTCCTAATTTGGAAATAAGAAAAAAAATAGGTTATCTTCCTGAAGCGTCCTATTTTTTTAAATATTTAACGGCAAAAGAATTGCTTTTTTTTTATGCTGAATTATCTTCCCTTACCGGTAAGGAAAAACAAAAAAGAGTAGATTGGGTTTTAGAATTTGTAGAATTAAAAGAGGCCGAAAAGGTGCGGTTAGCTGATTTTTCTAAGGGGATGTTGCAGAGGATAGCTATGGCGCAAGCTTTATTACATAATCCGGAGTTGTTGTTTTTAGATGAACCAACAGGAGGATTAGACCCGGTAGGTATTAAGAAAATGCGGGAATTGATTTTAAGATTAAGAGACGAAAGAAAAACAGTGTTTTTTAGTTCCCATTTTATTAACGAAGTAGAAAAGGTTTGCAATTATGTAGGGATTTTACATAAAGGTGAATTAAAAAAAACACTGGAAGTGCCTGGATTAAATGGGAGGTTAGAAGATATATTTATTCAGACAATTTCAGAATAACTAAAAGGTAAAAAAAAGAGAGCACAATGAGAAAATTATGTGTAATTGCTTATTATACAGCTATAGAAAGTATTAGAAATAAGGTTTTTTATATCAATTTGCTGTTTGCTTTAATCGTTATCGGAAGTTCGGTTATTTTTTCACAAATTAGTGGAGAGGTTGCCGGCCGGGTTATTATGGATGTTAGTTTGGGGGCGATAGAATTATTTGCTTTGCTTATTGCTATTTTTGGAGTGACGCGGTTGGTTGTTCAGGAAATAGAAAATAAAACTATCAGCGTTGTTTTAAGCAAGCCGATTAAACGGTCCGTTTATCTTTTAGGTAAGTATATCGGAATATCCGGAATTGTTATGTTGAATATATTAATTATGTTTATGGGAATGTTGATTCTTCTTTTTATTCGAGGGGAGGCAAGTGGGTTTCATTCACTTGTTTTAGCGGTTAGTTTTATTTATTTAAAAATGTTATTAATTATGGCAATAGGCCTTTTTTTTTCTTTAGTTACCAGTTCCTCTCTTACTACTATTACTCTTACTTTTTTAGTTTGGGTTTTAGGACATCTTACTAATGAAATAAATTTTTTGAGTGAAAAAATGGCTGCCCCTTTAAGTAGTTTTTTGATAAAGGGGATTTATTACATTATTCCCAATTTTCAATATTTTAATTTTAAAGATTTTTTGGAATGTTCTTTCCTTTTTTCGAAAACAAATATTTTTTTTATAACAATTTATGGTGTAACATATTCGACGATATTAATTTATTTTTCTATGTTGCTTTTTTCCCGCAGAGAAATTTGATTAGTGATTGCCGGTTAAAATGAGATTTGTGGTTAACTTTTAGTATGGAAAGAAAATGAAAATAAAAGGGTATATAAATAATAAGATTTGTTTTATATTGCTTTTAGTCGGAATATTGGTTTTAACACAAATTAAATTAGAAAAAAAATTCGTTTATCCTTTTCCCTGTATAAGTAATTTAAGTTTAGAAGAAGCAAGTTTCTTGAATTTTTGGGGAGTACTTTTGGGTTTTAGACGTCTTTCGGCTGATTTAGTCTGGATAAAAATGTTACAATACTATGGTACGCGTAAAGAAGGTGATGATGCGCTTAGTAAAAAAAAATATGTCGGCGTAGAAAAAGAAGAGTATAAAAAACTGTTTCCTTTTTTTCAAGCAGTAGTAAAACTAGATCCTTTTTTTTGTTTTGCTTATTTATATGGTAGTGGAATATTAGCTTATAACCATGAACGTTATGATGAAGCAGTTAGTTTATTGGAAGAAGGTATTACTAGTAATCCTAAGTATTGGAAATTTAATTTTTATTTGGGAGCTATTGGTTATAAAATAAAAAAGCAAGAAAAAAAAGTAATTTATCTTCTGGAAAAAATAGTAGAGTATCCTGATTGTCCGGTAATGATTAAAAGTGTTTTGGCTCAGTTGTATGAAAAAAAATTGCAACATATTAAAGCCGGATTAATTTGGGAAAACATTTTAAGAACAAGTAATGATAAAGGATATAGAAAAAAAGCAGAAAAACATTTACAATATTAAAAAATAGTGGTATAATAAAAAAATAATTTTTGGAATTATTATTATAAAAAATGGGCCCGTAGCTCAGCTGGCAGAGCATCTGCCTTTTAAG
>JAGLHV010000210.1 GCA_023143305.1 bacterium
CGGTTTTGCAGTTGAGAACGTTCATTCTGGCATTGTACCACAATATTGGTAGGTAAATGGGTAATACGTACTGCGGAATCCGTCTTATTTACATGTTGCCCCCCGTGCCCGCTGGCCCGGTAAGTATCTATTCGTAAGTCCTTTTCATCAATATCCACTTTTATTTCGTCAGCTATTTCCGGCATTACATCACAGGAAGCAAAAGAAGTATGACGCCGTTTATTAGAATCAAAAGGAGAAATACGCACTAAACGATGAACACCCACTTCTGCTTTTAAATAACCATAAGCATATTTACCCTTGACCATAAAAGTAACTCTTTTTATTCCTGCTTCTTCTCCGGGTAAAATATCAATAATTTTAATCAAGTACCCTTGTCTTTCTATCCACCGATTATACATTCGCAAAAGCATTTCTACCCAATCACACGCTTCTGTCCCTCCTGCCCCGGAATGAAGGGTAACAATAGCATTGTTTTCATCATACTTTTCACTCAACTTACATTGAAGCAAAAAACTCTTAAGTTTTCTTTCTAACAGTTCTATATCTTTCTCCAATTCACCAAATTCCGACTCTCCTTCTTCACAAAGTAATTCCATTAAAACAAATAAATCCTCAAGGCTTTTTTTAAAACCCTGCAAGGAATCTACCGCATTTTTCAAATTACTTATTTCCTGCATTATTTTTTGTGCTTCCTGCGGATTATCCCAAAAATTTCCTGCGGCAGTTTCTTGTTCTAATTTTTTAATTAGTTTTTCTTTTTCTTTAATCTTAAGATTTTTTTCCAATCGTCCCAAAGAATCAGAAATTACATTCAACTTTTCTTTTAATTCATTTAATTCTTTCATTTTTTTGTTTTTCCCCTAAAAGATTTTTAAAAATAGTCTGGATAAAATATAACAAAAAAAAGTCTATATTGTAAAGCAAAATAATAAAACCGTTTAAATAATTACTGTTTTTTAAAAAAAAGACAAATAACAAACTATACAAACACAAAAATTAAACAACTCTTGACAAAATAAGTTATTGTGTTATTTTTGAAATGTAGTAGCAGTACAGGGGGAAAAGCTAATTTATTTCGACAAAAGCAAATCTCGAGCAATCGAGAGACGCAAAGCCACGGTCCACCATTAAGTAATGGCGGAAGCCGGGCTACCGAAAAATGAAAAACAAATTAGCCATTTTCCTATTAATTTTATCAAGCCAGGCGTTCCTTGCCGGCGAAAAAACTTATGCAGTAATTAATCCATCTTTAACTAAAAATTCAATGCAATTTCATCCTTCAAAAAATAAATTCAAGGTAAAAACTATACCCCGGGAAATTTTAATTAAATTCAAGTCAAATTCTTTATTGATAAAAAATCAGTTTTCCTTAAAAAACAAACAACATAAAATAAAAAACATCTTTACCCTCTCCGGTCAGAAAAACATAAAAGAAAAAAACATTTCCAAATGGCATAAAATCTCTTTACCCCCAAATACAACGTTAGAGGAACTATCCGAAATTTACAAGAATTGCCCTGAGATAGAATTGGTAGAACCAAACCACATCTACGATATCTGCAGTTCCCCTAACGATCCTTATTATAATTCTTCTACCAGCTGGGGACAATCTTACCGGGATATGTGGGGATTACACAAAATAGGCCTTTCCCATGCATGGGAAATAGAAAAAGGGAATGCATCAATTATTGTAGCCGTGGTAGATACGGGAATAGACCATACCCATCCGGATATCACTCATAATATCTGGCATAATTCCGGAGAAATTCCCGATAACGGTATTGACGACGATCACAATGGCTATATAGATGACACAATAGGATGGAATTTTACTAATAATTCTAATGACCCTAAAGATGGACAAGGACACGGCAGTCACATTGCCGGGACTATTGCCGGAATAACTAATAATGCGACAGGAATTAGCGGAATTTCCTGGAATTCACAAATAATGTCCGTTAAAGGAATAAGTGATAACGGCTGGGGAACAGCCGCTGACTTAGCCAACAGTATAAAATATGCAGCTGATAACGGAGCGAACATTATTAATTTAAGCTGGGGAGGAATAGGTACCAGCTGGATAATAAAAGAAGCCCTGGATTATGCTTACAGTAAAGGATGTATTATTGTTGCCGCTGCCGGAAATAGTAATCAGGATGTAAATACTTTTTTCCCTGCTAATTATGAAAAGGCTATTACTGTTGCCGCAACTAATTTTCTGGACGAAAAAACTTTTTTTTCTAATTATGGAACGAAAATTGATGTCGCAGCTCCGGGAATGGATATTTTATCTCTAAAAGCCGAAGGAACGGTTACTTCCGGGGTTGTAGGAACTAATTACTGCCGATTAAGCGGCACCAGTATGTCAGCACCTCATGTTTGTGGAATAGCCGCTCTTATTCTTTCCCGGCATCCTGATTATACCAACGAAAAAATCGCTACACTCATAACCTGCTCTGCAGATGATTTGGGAGAGGAAGGAAAAGATATTTATTTTGGCTGGGGTCGAATAAACGCTTATAAAGCCCTCTTAGCCAGTGACGGAATATTTATTACCGACAGGGATTTAACGGTAATAGATACCCCTGGTGATAAAGGAAAAAGTATAACTATTTCCTGGCCGAAAAATTCCTACTCTGAAATTGAAGGATATAAAATCTATTACAGTCTTACTTCTTTTACCGACTTATCGCAAGCCACTTATTATCCTTCTTCTCCTCTAAACAATCCCCAGGCAACTTCTGCTATTATAACTAACTTAGGAAGCGAATCCTGCGGTTATTATTTTTCTGTAATCGGAAATATTGACCGGGAAACAATGAGTACAGATTTAAACTTAACCACTTCTTTTTCTACTACAGAAGCAACCTATCCGGTAAATAATACTATTAATACACTTACTGATAATGAAGTTATTATCGCCGGATTTGACCCGCAAACTAAAGTCGTTATTCCTCAGGGAACAAGCAATAATGAAAAAACATTGGATATTTTTAAACCTAACACTTCCGAATTACCCAATCAAGAAGGGGAAGAGTTTTCCTCTCTGAACGACCAATCAGATGAACTTCTATCTACTATCAGAGAAATC
>JAGLHV010000211.1 GCA_023143305.1 bacterium
GCAAGGGTTTTAAAGAAAAAGGATAAGATTTTGACTGCAAAGATTTTAAATATAAAAAATGCTTATGTGATTTATGACCGCCAACACGCAGTAAGCAAAAAAGTAATTCATAATTTTTTGGAAAGCAATAAAATTTATTCTATCGGCCGGTATGGTTCATGGAAATATTCTACAATGGAAGATTCTCTTTTGGAGGGAAAGAAGATAGCAAATAATTTGCCGGGATAAAAATATCGCTACTTAAAACAAAAATAATGAAAAAAAAGATAAAAATTGCTCATATTATTACTAAGTTGGAGTTAGGTGGTGCACAGCAAAATACTTTATATACCCTAATGCATTTAAACCGGGAAAAGTTTGAAGCTGTTCTTATTTGTGGAAAAGGAGGAATACTTGATCAAGAGGTTTTTTTGAGCTTAGGGGATAAGGTTTTTTTTGTCAGGGAATTGTCGCGAAAAATAAACCCCCTTTTTGATTTTATAGCCCTGGTTAAAATCTGGTGTTTATTAAAAAAAGAAAAAATCACTTTAGTGCATACTCATAGTTCTAAAGCCGGTATTCTGGGGCGTTGGGCAGCTAAATTAGCCGGGGTTGCTTATATTATTCATACTTATCATGGATTTGGATTCAATAGTTATCAGAAGCGGTTTATTCAATGGTTGTTTATCACCGTAGAAAGAATTACTGCTTCCATTACCACAAAATTAATTACTGTATCCTCTGAAAACATTAAAAAGGGGTTAGCTAATAAAATCGGTAAACCCGGGCAATATGTGGTTATTCATAGCGGAATAAAGATCAAAGAACTTTTATTTAATCCGGAAATTAAAAAGCAAAAAAGAAAAGAATTTTTTTTTAATGATAAAGACTTTGTAATAGGAATGATCGCTTGTTTTAAACCGCAGAAAGACCCGGTATCTTTTGTCTTATTAGCGCATAAAGTTTGCGGTTACTTGCCGCAGGCAAAATTTTTATTAGTCGGGGACGGAGTGTTACGTCCTGCAATTGAGGGTTTGATTGCTAAATTGAATTTGCAGGAAAAAATAAAATTACCGGGTTGGCGGCGAGATGTTTCCCAATTGTTACAAACTTTTGATATAATGGTTTTAACATCTCTATGGGAAGGATTACCCCGGGTTTTTCCGGAAGCAATGGCGTTAGGTATTCCGGTTGTAGCTACCGGGGTAGACGGTGCAAGAGAGGTGATTAAAAACGGAGTAAACGGTTTTTTGGTTCCCCCTAAGGATATAGAGGCAATGGCCCAAAAAATTATTTATCTTTTTAACAATCCGGAAACAATGAAACAAATAGGGATAAAAGGCAAAGAGATGCTTTCTTCTACTTTTGATATTGATCAGATGGTGAAAGAAATAGAAATATTATATGCAAATTACTTTTAGAAAAACTAACCAAACAATAAAAATGTAAATAAATGTAATTTGTAAATTATAAATTAAAACGGAGAGGAATTGAAATGGGAAAAACGATAGTTGAGAAAATTTTGAGCAGTCATAGTAAAAAAGATGTTTGTGCCGGGGAAATAGTTATTGCCGATTTAGATTTCTGCATGGGGCAGGATGGAACTTCCGGTATAATTATTGATAGTTTTAATAATATGGGGGTGCACAATGTTTTTGATGCGAAAAAATGTGCAATGGTTATTGACCATAGTTCTCCCAGTCCTTTGCAGGGGGTATCTGCTATACATAAAAAAATGCGGGATTTTGTTAAACAGCAAAAGATACTTCTTTTTGATATTGGTTGTGGGGTGTGTCATCAACTACTTCCTCAGGAAGGTTTAGTTGTTCCCGGAGATTTGGTTATCGGAGCGGATTCGCATACCTGTACTTATGGAGCAATTAATGTTTTTTCTACGGGAATGGGTTCAACCGATGTAGCCGCTGGATTTGCTACAGGTAAAAACTGGTTCAAGGTTCCCGAAACCATAAAATTTGACTGTTTCGGAAAATGGCCCGAAGGTGTTTTTTCCAAGGATTTAATTTTATATATTATTGGGAATATTAGTGCTAACGGAGCAACTTATAATGCCACAGAATTTACAGGGGAAGCAATAGATTCTTTAAGTGTCCAGGGGAGATTTACCATTGCTAATATGGCTATTGAAATGGGTGCTAAATGCGGAATAATGTTGGCTGATAAAAAAGTTTGTGAGTGGGTAAAGCAACATTCTTCCAGGAATTTTTCTCCCGTTGAACCGGACAAAGATGCCCGATACCTGAATATCAAAGAATATGATGTTTCTAAGTTAGAACCTCAAATAGCTAAGCCGCATACAGTGGATAATGTTTCTCCTATCAGTAAACTGGAAGAAACTTATATTCAACAGGGATTTTTAGGTACCTGTACTAATGGCCGGGTAGAAGATTTAGAGATTGCCGCAAAAATATTAAAAGGGAAAAAGGTTCATCCTGATGTGCGATTTATTGTAGCTCCCAGTTCCCGGAGTGTTTTCTTAGAGGCGATAGAAAAAGGAATCCTGCAAAGTTTGGTAGAAGCAGGAGCGGTTATAGTAACCCCCGGTTGCGGCCCTTGTGTAGGAACTCATAACGGGGTTCCTGCTGATGGAGAGAAAGTTATTTCTACGGCTAACCGTAATTTCAAAGGTAGAATGGGAAATCCTAATGCTGAAATCTACTTAGCTTCACCGGCTAGCGTAGCCAGTTCAGTTATAGAAGGTAAAATTACCGATCCCAGGAAATATTTGAAAACTTAGAAAAACGCAAGAAAATAGTGAATGACTTATAAAATAATTTTTCCCCTTTGAAAAAGAAAGTTTGTAAGTATGGCATTAAGAATAGTCAAATATCGTTTATGACTATTTGCAATAGGGTATTTTGGAGTCATGAGTTAGAACAGGGAAAATAAAGGAAAAACATGTTTTTCTCTGGACGCGAAATTTTACCCTTCGGGCACGCAAAAACAAGCTAAAAATGAGCAACTCGCTTTGCTCAGACAAGCTCATTTTTTTAACGCTTATTTTCGCTAAAATTTGCTATATCGTTC
>JAGLHV010000212.1 GCA_023143305.1 bacterium
GGAATCATAAAAAGGGTAATAATAGTAGCAAACATTAATCCCCAGCTAAAAGCTAAAGACATAGGAGAGAGCATTTTTTCATATCCTCCCCATCCGTAAGCCATAGGAATTAAACCGGCCAGGGTAGTCAAGGTAGTTAAAAGAATAGGCCGGAGACGGGATTTAGCGTTAAGCGAAATAAATTCATAAAACTCTGACTTAGTTTTTGTTCCTGAGGTTTTATTTTTTAATGCCTTGTTTAATGTGTTTACCATTACAATGGAATCGTTTACTACTATCCCGGAAAGACTTATCAGGGCTAATAAGACAAACATAGAAATATTTTGTCCATGAAGAAATAAAGCAGTAATAATTCCAATTACCTCAAAGGGAATAATTGACATAATAAGCAGAGGTTGGGTTAAAGAATCAAACATAATGGCGATAGTACAAAAAATCAAAAGAAGCGATAAAAGAATAGCAATTTTTATCCCGCCCATAATGTCTTTAGTGTCCTGTGCTTCACCGCCTATTACTATTTCCAGGTTGTCCGGTTTTTCCCAGGAAGTTAAAAGATTGGTTTTTATATATTCTGCTGATTCTAAAGCGGTTATTTTTTTAGGGTTTACTTCTGCCGTAATAGTAGTGCTGCGGAGGCCGTTACGATGGTAGACTGCTAAATCTGCTTTTCTGGTGGTATACTTAATAAAACTTTTTAAATTTATTAATGCCCCTTCTTTATTTTTTATGCCCAGAGAATTAATGACTTTTTCATTTTTACGGCTTTGCTTATTTAAAATTAAGCGATATTCAATTTCTTCCTCAACGGTTCTTATCGAGGTAACGATAATTCCATCAAAAGCAATCTTAAGGGTTTGAGCTACATCAGCAGTAGATATGCCTAAAGAAGCCATTTTTCTATGGTTTAGATTAACGACTAATTCGTCCTTACCGTCTTTATGGTCACTATCAATATCGGATACCCCCATTTTTTTCATTTTTGAGAGGAAAGAGATAATTTTTTCTTCTGCGGTGGTACGGATGTCATTATTGTTAGAAAGAACATGAATAGTTATCGGTTTTTTATTTATTGGACCTATTTTCTTCTTGTCGAAAATTATTTTAGTTTCCGGGGGTAATTTTATTTTTTTTCTTAATTCTTTAATAATCATCCCTGCGGTTCTTTCCCTTTTGGTATCAGAGGTGAGAAAAACGGAAATAATTGCCCAGTTTTCATGGTCTCCGAAATTTTTTGTTTTAGAAGTTGAATGATGTCCGATACGGGAAGTATAGGCCAGTAATTCTTTTTCCGGCAAAGAAGCGATTACTTTTTCTATTTGGATAACTGTTTTTTCTGTTTCAATTATGCTTTGGTTTTTAGTTCCTTCTACTCTAATGTAGAAAGTATCAATCCCTGATTGTGGAAACATTTGAAATTTTAAGTAAGATTTGGCTAATACCATCATAGATACTAAAATAAGCATAAAAAAAACAAGGAAAAAATACCTGGCTTTTATAAATTTATACAATAATTTCTGATAATAATTTTCTATAGTAATTAACCATACTGGTTTCTTTTTAATTTTGCTTTTTCCGTGGCTTAAATGATTGGGTAAAACAAAAAAACATTCAAACAAAGAAATTAAAATGATAATAATAACAATGGCCGGTATGGCCCAAATAAATTTTCCCGGACGCCCTCCTAAAAAAAACAGCGGGATATAAGCGCAAATGGTAGTAATAGAAGCGGCGGTAATCGGGCCGGCCATTTCTTTTAAGGCCATTAAAGATGCTTTTTTAGGTTCTATCCCTGTTTCCTGATAAGAGACTATTTTTTCGGAGATAACAATAGCGTCATCGACGATTATTCCCAGTACGATAATCAAACCACCCAGAGCTATGGCACTAATGGTTATATTAAAAAGAGGAAAGAAAGAAAAGGCGGCAATAAAACAAAAAGGAATACCGAAAGATGTCCAAAAAGCAGCTTTAGGATTCAGGAAAACAAACAAAAGAATTAATACCAGTACAAATCCAATGAGGCCGTTGGAAGTTAATAAACGAAGACGGGTTCGGGTTGTTTTAGACTGGTCATTGATAAAAGCAAAGGTTAAGTTGTTAAAAGTATCTTTTTTTATCAGGGCTTTGATACGGCTGATAGTTCTAATAATGTCTGCATTTGGTTTTTTTCTTACTGCCAGTGACATACCGTATTGGCCGTTATTTCTAATAATAAGATGGTTGTCTTTTTCTGACATTTTTACCCGGGAAATTTCTTTTAACTTGATATGTTTAAAATCAAAATTACTGCGCAAAATAACATCTTCTACATCCAGAGGATTTTTAAATTTATTCAGGATAACAATATTTTTTAAGCCCTGGTATGATTCCATTGTTCCGGAAGTAGAGCGGAGATTTCTTTTTTGGATAGAACTTACAATTTCCGGCAAGGAAACAAATGCTTTTTTCATCTGTCCGGGGTCTACTTCTATGTGTATTTCTTTATCGAAATATCCGATTTTATCTACCCCGGCTACTTCTTTTAATTTTTCTATTTTCCTTTCTAATTTTATTGCTATTTCACGTAAATATTCCTTGTTTTTGTGTGATAGAGCTATTTCGATAACGGGTATATCACTGGTTTTTATTTCGGTGACAAGAGGCCTGTCTTCTATTTCCTCGGGTAAATCATCGATGCTGTCAATTGCTTTTTGGACATCATCTTTGATTTCTTCTATGCGTTTTTTACCAAGAGATTCATCAATTTGTACCAGAATAGAAGAACTATTTTCTATAGAAACAGAAGTTATTTCCACCAGTCCAGCCACCTCTTGTAATTGTTCTTCGATTTTAAAGGTGATATTCAGTTCCACATCTTCCGGTGATGCTCCCGGGTATCTGGTAACAATAGATAGTTGGTTGAGATCAATAGCGGGCATTCCTTCTCTGGGGGTGCGCTTTAGTGCGATAAATCCGGCGGTAATAAATAAGACTACGATAATGTTAACTAATAATTTTCTGTTAATAA
>JAGLHV010000213.1 GCA_023143305.1 bacterium
AAATAATTCTCTATCAATACTTTCCCTGCCTTTCTACTCTTAATAATAGCCCTTACTTTGCTATTTGTCAAGTATTGCTTTTTGCTAAATTACTCTCATCAAAATTTAATTCTCTCAGACGGCATATTTTCCTTTTTTAAGGTTTATAAGAGTTCTGCAAAATAGCCTTTTTACCTTTATTGTCATTCCTGCGAACAGACTGTGTCATAACTCATATTTTCATGTGGTAACCGCAGGCTTTAGCCTGCGTTATCGTCGGAGCTTTTCCGCAGGCTAAAGCCTGCGACTACCAAAAAAGGGATTGTGACACAGTCTGGAAAGCAGGAATCTATTGATATTTAAGAACATTATAGATTCCGCATCATCCGCCTGAGGCGGAGCGGAATGACAGAATGTGTTATTTTGCAGAAGTCTAAAGGTTTATGATTAGCTTTCTGGCTAATCAATGATATGCTCTCTCGCCCAGGGACGCTCGCCTCTCGGCGAAGCCGAGGAAAGTCACTGATTTTCTGACTCTTGTCAATATCTCCTTTTTTGAAAGTCAGAAGAATATTTTACACTATTTTGAGCGATGTCATTTAAAGTTCAAAAGTGCACATATTAAAAACAAAAAGATTTTAAAGTTTATAAAAAACAGTAATCGTTATGTTATGCAACAGTATCCATAACATTTGAGTTAAAAGGAAAAATCATATAAAGATATATTTTGTTTAAAATTATAGAGAACCATCAATGCTTACAGAAGGGGCCCCATCAATAAGATGGTGTTAAAAATCCACGACAACCCATATGGCAAGGTAGAACTCCGCATTTATCCTTTGAATAAACTAATCTCTGAAGTAATATTCTAGTGCAATCCGCCATTAAGTACAGGCGAATTAAGCTCAAAAAACAGCTTTAATTCCTCCGTAAAAAGACGCACCGGAAACAGCAAATCCAAAAACTTCCTGATAATCTCTATCGAGAAGGTTATTGATTTTTACAAAGACCTCAAGACTTTCAGTTAAATCATAGGTGCTAAAAAGATTAACCAGGGCATAATTTCCCAGAGTGATTCGCTCACCGGGATAAGTAGTAAAATCCATATCTTCATATTCGCCTATATAAGATATATTTAAATTAATGTTTCCTTTTTGTAAAAAGAACCAATTAACATTAAGATTACTCTGACTTATCGGACGTCTCAATAATTCTAATTCTGTCTCTTTATCTTCACTCTCTGTGTAAGTATAATTAAGCTTTACTTTTAAACCCTCCAGGGGTTTAATCCCCATCTTTACTTCTAAGCCCTCTGTCCATGCATTCCCGATATTTTTGTATTCCCATGTATAACTATCCCAATCAATCATATTTTCAAAGTCATTGTGAAAATAGGTCACCCCTAAAGAAACTTTTTCTTCCAACAACCCCTGTTCCACACCTAAATCATACCCCCTGCTTTCATCCGGTTTTAATTCCGTGTTTCCATAATCTGAGTAGAGTTGAAAAAGAGAAGGAGCTTTAAAACCTGTGCCCCAATTTCCTTTGAGTCGGGTATTAACCTGAGAAATAAAATAAACAGAGGAAATTTTATAATTTAGCTGTGTTCCGAAAAGTTCATGCTCATCTGCTCTTAAACCCAGGGTAGTAAATAATTTATTACCTATTCTACACTGATTTTGCAAATAACCGGCAGTATTTTTTATACTTTTTTCGTTAAAATCACTAATATAAGTCCCTGACCGGTAAGAAGAAGAACCCTTTTCTTCTTCCCACTCAAAACCAGCGGTTAGTGTATTTATTTTGCTTAATAAAAAATTATTCTGCCATTCTATTTTTTTATTTTCTCCTTTATACCAGCTGGTTTCATCTTCCATTATATCTATCATATCTTCCTTGTCGCGATAGTTTCTTTCCATATTTAAAAAAGAGAGGGATAATTTATGGTCCCATCGGGAAGAAAGTAATTGCTTGAATTCTAATTTAGAAGTTAAGACTTTCCGGTCAGATTTATTGTTAGGGTCATCATTATAGCCTCCATCATCAACATCAATTTTAGCTTCTGTATAACGTAAACTTAAATCCAGCTCATTTTTAGCTGATAAATTAAATCCTAAACGCGAAGAAATAGTAGTATTTTCAAAACCATCTTTTTCTAAATCTAAAATCTCACCTGCTGTTTGGGCTGCTTTAGAAATACCTGCAGAATCCAGCCGTGATAGAGAAAAAGAATAATTCACTTTTTCTGTTCCTCCCCTCACCCCTACAGACTCGCTAAAAGTATCATCGGTTCCTACTGAACCTGAAACTTCTATCTTTGCTTTTCCCCTTCCTTTTTTAGTAATAATATTAACTATTCCTCCTATAGCATCTGAACCATACAGGGTACTTTGTGGTCCCCGGATAACTTCAATTCGTTCAATATTATCTGCAGTCAAACACCCAAGATCAAAAGACCTATCAGTACCCATAGGATCATTCACTTCTACCCCGTCAATCATTACTAGGGTATAACCCGGCCTTGAACCCCTCAAATAAATAGAAGCCGTTCCCCCAAATCCGGAACATTGTAAAATGCTCAATCCCGGAACATCTCTTAATAATTCCAAGACCGTTCCTTTTCCTTTTTGGACAATCTCTTTTTCGGTAATTACTGTCACCCATGCTCCTATTTCGTCTTTTGCAACGTTTGTTTTAGTTGCACTCAGCACAACATCATCAGCATTATATTCCCCTATTTCTTTTTCTTCCTGCGCCCAACTACCCTGCGATAAAGTTACAAACAAAATAATTACTGCCACTTCTCGTAAAAACCACTTCATTTTCATTTCCTCCTTATATTTTTTAGTTTGTAGTTGCAAAGCTTGCTTTGCGTATAAGTTTTTTTTGTCTTTTTTTTTAACTTTGCTGGAGCGGAGCAAAAGTCCGCCAATCTTTAAGGCGGAGGCATCTGTGCCTTGATGCCTTTGTGCCTGTCTTTGTCTGTTATCTATGGACTATCGAC
>JAGLHV010000214.1 GCA_023143305.1 bacterium
ATTTAATCTAACCCCTTCTGTTTTCTCTTTAACTTCTTTATAAAATTCTTTACTATCATCTAAACCTTTATATTGCTGCTCTACTCCTGAAATATCCTCTAATTCTTTAATTAATTTATCTATATTCCAGGCCTTAGATTTTTCTATTATTCCTCTGGTATCTTTTGTTTCAATATCTGCAATATATTTTTCAATTTCTTTGATTTCTTTAAATAATCTTTTGCCGGAATTTTTAATCGTTTTGAAACTTTTTTCTAATTGCTTTTGTGCCTCTTCTTCAGCTTCTTTCCTCTTTTTCTCCTTACCCGTTACCTTATCAACAAAGTCTGTAACTCCTTTAACATATTTTTTCGGAATAAATCCTCCAACAACTGCATATTGCATTATCTCTATTGTCTGACTTTGACCGGTTAGCAAGTTATAAATAGCCATAAACAAGAAAAAGGATATTGCCAATGCCGGAATAAAGGACTTAAATTCTCTATCTTTTGCTTTTAATTGTCCTTCTATTAGTTTTAACTGCTCTTTCCTTATTACCTCCGCTTTTACTTCTTCCGCCAAAATTTTTGTTTCTTTGAGTCTTTGCTTTACTTCCTGATTAAAATCAAATTCATTGATTTTTTCACTGCATTTCCGGTCTATTAAATTCCATATAGATTCTATGCTTTCATTATTCACTAATTCCGGGTTTATATCATTGAGAACAAACCTTGCCCTGAGCAGCCTACTTGCGGTAACAGCAGTCAAGTTACTCATCATTTTTAATTCTGCACTATCAACAAGGGCTTCTACCTCTTTAATCAAATTATTTAAAGGAGGCTTCTTAAGATTGTATACATTTTCACCGACAATGGTTAAAGAATTCTTCCACATTGAAGTTGCCCATCCGGAATCACTAACAAAGTGGCCTTTGCCAGTCAAAAACACCTGTAATTTATCCGTTGGATAAGTAACTCCCTCAGGGCCTTTTAATTCTTTTATCGGAGTTATTATTTCTCCGCTTACGGAAACAAACTCTCCGGGGTCATCTTCAACAATTATTTCTATATCTATATCTGTTGGTCTTTCTGAATGTAAATATCCTCCGTATATGACAACATTTATAATACTTTTATCCTTAGCTACTACATCTTTTAAATAATCAATCAGTAACATTTCTGTATTATTTAGTAACACCACTTTAGTCTCTTCAAGTACTTTTATTCTTTCAAAAACATCACCCTGCCGACTTTCAGAAAGTCTTGCATAGCCGTAATTTTTTTCTAACTCTTTTTTTATGTACTCAAGGTCATTAAATTTATAAGCTTCTAACTTTCCCGGTCCCCTTTCTAAATACCCGTTATAAGATTGGAAATCTCTTTCTATCTCTTTTAAGCTTTGTTCTAAATCTTCACGATTTATTCCTGTTTTCACCAGTTGATTCTCATAAGAATCAAGCTTTTCTTTTATTCCTTTTAATTCTTTTATTAAATCTTCAGCCTCTATTCCTCTTTTTAAGCTCAAAAGTTCGCTTTTTTGTTGATATAATTTACGAATTGTATACCATTCATATACAAGAGAAACTTTCTTAAATTTTACTTCGTTATACAGTTCAGCAAAATCTTTAACTGTATAATTAAAGAAATCCCATTTACTATTATGCAACATCTGATTTATAGTATTTTGTGTTTCCTTTGAAAATTCAACTTCCTCTTTTTTTATTACATTTATCAATCTTATATATTCCGATTCTAATTCAAAATCACTAATCTCTTCTTCTTTTTCTATTTTATTCTTCATAGAATCAAAAGTTTGCATCCTAATGTCTCTCTTTTCCTCCATAAAATTAATTAACCTAATCAATTCTTCTCTTAGAAATCTCGTATCAATCTTTTCTTTCGGCTCAGCTATTTTCTTAGCTAAACTAATTAAATCATCAGTTGTTTTATTTAATTCGTTCTTTAATGATTTATCCTTAATTATTCCCGCCTGTTCTCTTAAAACAGCCGTCTTTACCGCTAATCTAACCAAAAAACTTTCCTTTACAAACCTATCTTTGTTTACCTCAGAATAACTTTCATAAAACCTTTTTTGAAACTCTAAATTTTCTCTTATAAAATCATCCAATGATTTATCCCCATAAATGTTAAAAAGTTCCAATCCGATTTTTTCTGCAATTACTTCTTCTACCCCATTCATAACCGCATTTTCGTCAAAAACCAACATATGTTTTTCAGCTTTTTCAGCAAAAGAAGGAATGTAAAAATTTTCATTATCAAGCGGTTTTTGTATCTGTTCTATTTTCAAACTAGTACCTGCCCTAATATACTAACCCTTATCTCCAAGCATTAATATATGAGCAAATTCATGAAATATTATCTTATTTAATGACTTCAATATCTCTGAAAACGCCATCTGACTGCTGGTTCTATTAATCTTTATTTCTTTTCTATAAACATCCACTTTAACCAACCAATGAGCTCCTTTACCATCTAATTCTATATCATCCACAAATTTGACATTAGAAATATCCACAACATCACCATAAATCTTTTTTAATTTATTTAGATATTTAAAAAATCTTTCAGTTATTTCTTTCATTAATTCAACTGGGGTAATTTTTGTCTCAACCATTAATTCTATAAAACCTTTTTTCTTTACCAATAAATTTAAACGCTTAGCGATCTGATTCATTTCTTCAGATGATAATAATTTTCGTATTAATTTAACATCTTCCCGGGTTATTTTCCCTTCATCTACCTCGCCTGCCTCATGCCTTAATTCATGGCTTAGCCCTACTGCCAATACTGCATCTCTTATATTTGAATCTTTTATTTCCTTAAATACACTTATGTTTATTCCAATAAAATTATTCTTTTTGTGATCTTCAAACAGATGGGTGGATTTGTCCAGAACTGCTATAGAGATGGGTTTGCTTCTATCTATTCCTTCAAATAAACCCGGCCCTCTTATACTTATTG
>JAGLHV010000215.1 GCA_023143305.1 bacterium
AAATCTTTATTTTTCCATAAACACCATCGTACCCGGGAAGAATTTCCACCTGCTTCTCCCTTACCATAACAATACCCTCGGAAATCTCAGGCAAAGTGACTTTATCTAATTTTTCTTTGGAAACATTCATCAAAATATCAAATTCCGTTCCTAGTTGATTAATTAACTTATTATATTCCCTTTCCACTCTTATTGTTCCTATCCCTGTATTAAGCATTTGAGAAATTATTTCCTGCAAAGGAATTAAATGTTTAAAAGGAATCGCCGTTGAAGGAATAAACCGGGAATTTCTATCAGCAAGCTGATTAATTCTATGCATTACCCCGATAGTTATTTTTTTTCTACAAAAAGGACATAGATTGCTATTGTTTAGTGCTTCCCGGGGAGATAATCTTACCTTACATTTTCTATGCCCGTCAAAATGATATTTCCCTTCTTCCGGAAAAAATTCTATGGTGTATAAAAACTTCTTTTTATCTTTGGTCTTCAAAACTTTTAAAATATCATTATAATCCAATTGGCAATTAAAAACATTTGCTTCCCTTCCTATTTTAGAAGGAGAATGGCTATCGGAATTAGAAATAAGTGAATATCTATCTAAACAAGAAAGCTGCCAATTCATCTCCGGATCAGAAGAAAGTCCTGTTTCCAGAGCATAAATATTTTTTGCCTGTTCTTTAAAACATTCTCCTATATTATCAAACCCGGAACTAGCTCCAAACAAAGAAAAATGCGGAGTCCAGATATGTGCCGGAACAAGAAAACACTCTTCCGATATATCAAGAATTATTTTTACTAAACTTTCAGCCTCTAACTTAAGTATAGGACGCCCATCCGCACTAAGATTTCCATATTTGGATAGAGCTTTATTTATTTTTTCTACTACTTCAAAACTTGGCGCAAAAAGAATAATATGAACTTTTTTCGCTTTCCCCTTATCATAAAAAATAGTACATATTTCGGTAGTAAGTACAAAATGTACATCTTTATAAATAAAAATCCCATTTTCGCAAGGCTTAAGATTATCTTTAAGTTCAACCAGCCACTGCGGATGGGTAAAATCACCGGTTCCTAATAAATCAACCCCTTTTACTTTAGCAAACCTGGCTAAGTTTTCCAGGTCCATATTAGGACTGGTAGCACGGCTATATTTAGAATGTATATGAAAATCAGCAATAAACACCATTTTTTATGTTCTCTTCACTCAGCCAAAGCAACGATTCCCCCGTCATCTGTATAATTAAGATAATAAACAACACCCCTCTATAACAAATATTATACCACAAATGGGTTTTTGTCAAGAAAATAGATGAGAAGGTTAGTATCAGATTTTCAAAAAAGTTAGTGTAATATTTAGGGGGGGGGATATTAAGAAAAAGTGTAGAGTTCTCTCTATCAAAAAAATCTCAGGGGTTTAATCCCCAAAAGGAGACATCACTACACTAATGAGCCGTCTCCTAATTTTTACCATAATTTTCATTACCTTATCCCGTTTTTTACCAAATTTCTTAATTTCTTAAAAATGGAACTGTCCCTATTTATATAATTTTTTTATTCGTTCCTCTTTGGGTAATATGCTGTGGATATTGTGATAGAATTACTTACGCATCTTTTTCATATATCTTTTTAGCCCTAAAAGCATAGCTCTTGCACAAGCCTCTTGGAACTCTTCGGTTTTTAAGAGAGCTTCTTCTTCGGGTATCATCATATATACAGATTCTGTGAGTACAGTAGGCATTTGCGAAGGACGAACTAATGCTAAATTCCCGTAATGAAGTCCGTCATTACGTAAAGAATACAATGAAGTACTATTTTCTCCGATAACTTCATCATATGCTTTTAATATTTCTTCCGCCAAATTATAACTGTGAGGATGAAAGTAATATATTCCATAGCCGTTTTCTTCAAAAGGATTTTTACCATCCGGCAAAGCATTGTTATGAACACTTATTAATATATCAGCCCTTGCGTTCCATGCACGTCGCGGCCGTTCATATAAACTAACCGATTCATCTAAACCTTTCCGTATCATTATGACCTCTGCTTTTTCCTGTATGAGTAGTTTTTTTAATCTTTGAGCAATAATCCAATTAATATCTTTTTCTAAAAGTCCTGTTGGACCAATTGCTCCCGTATCCGGACAATGCCCTGCATCAACTGCTACTCTAATTCCTTCCAATACATGTGTAGTTTTAAGTATTGGTGGACTACAAAGTTCTAATACAAAATCCGTTTCTTCATAACGTGCATCATATCCCCACCAACTATTTTTTGGAGTATAAACTCTTAATCTATATGTCTCAATGTCATCCTGAAACCACTGTGTTTGATTAACAATAGTTGAAGTAGTGCTATATTTAACCCAGCTTGTATCAGATATTACCCCAAAAAGGCTTATATCAATAACTTCTCCGTTAATGTCTGTCTTTACTTCGTAAGGAACTCTTTCATCTAAATTTATTCGAACAATTGTATTCTTATCGTTGTTTATTCCAATAAAGACACTTCCTGCTATACAATCATGTATAGCAGTCCCTAAGGGTAAGGGCGATACTTTATCTTTATCTATCCATCCTTCCCGTTTAGTATTTAGATATATTTTATATTCATTTCCTATTTCGCCAATAATTTTTAATTTAGTGGCTATATATGGAAACAGCATATATCCGGCATTATTATTTATTGATAATCTTGGACCGGCTTTTATTACCGCATTATCGGTTGATACCTCAACACTATATGGAATATCATTATTAAATCGGGATATTCTTCCTTTAGCATATTTTGAAACTTTCTTTTTTAACCTTTTATTGACCAAAGTAACTTTAATACGCGAATTTTTTAGTTTATCATTATCTTTGATTTTATATATGCCTTTATATATTCCTGAAACATCAAAGTTTGATTCTCCTATAGGAAATTT
>JAGLHV010000216.1 GCA_023143305.1 bacterium
AAATTGTTTCACGTGAAACAATTTGGAAAAGGAGGGAAGGGATGGTTAAGGAAATTATATTGAAGCATTTGTTTGATATAATAAAAAAAGGAGCTAAAATTACTTATGCAAATATTAAGTATGGTTTAATTTTCGCGTTAGTAAATTTTATTTGGATTTTTTATCTTGGAAAAGAAAGATATGGCCTGATTGAAATAATGGGGGTCTTGTCCGGAGGGATTTTAATAATATTTGTTTTCGCAGGTATGGTAAGTGTAATAAAAGATAATTTAAAAAATTTACCGGTTAATTTTAGAGAAGGAGGAAAAAAGTACTTTTTTAAAGTTTTAGGTTGGGTAATTTTAGGAATATGGTTAAATGTTATAAATAGCTGTATTTTTGCCCTTTTGCCTTTCTGTTTCGCTAATATTTACTTGTTGTTGCCCCTAGGAATAATAATGGCTATAATAATAGCCATATATCTTCTTTCTTTAATAAATATATTTGTATACGAAGATACATCTATGTTTAATAGTGTTTATGCAACATTGCAATTTGTTAGGTGTTATTTTTCTCAAATCCTTTATTTGTTTTTTATACTTTCCCTTGTTGGAATGGGAATAGAAGGAATTTATTTAGGAATTGGATTTTTGGCAACACTGGTGAAAGATATTAATTATGTTAATATTGTAATTTTAAGTGTAGGAAAAATTTTAAAAGAAATTTTTTATGCTATATTTATTTTTTTGGTAAGCACTGTTTTAATGGGATTTTACCACTCAAAAAAAGAGGAATTTTTTCCAAAGGGTTGGAAAACAACCTGGAAGAAATCAGTTGTTGTTTCTATAGCAGTGATTGTAAGTAGTTTATTAGTTATCGGTGTTTTGTGGGGCTATACACAAAACGTCCGATAAAAAAAGATATAATATTTTGAAAGATGCACAAATCCTTGAGAAGTGGCAAAGAAAAACTTTTGGATAAAAATATGCAGGTTGAAGGAGACTTAGTTTGTATTGTAAATTTAGAGGTTGATTTTGAAAAACAAATTAAACAGATTATTTGTAGTTTGAAGGAAGAGGAATAAAGATGTGTTCGGTAAGACCTTATTTTACCTGCGAGATGGGATAAGAGCAAAAAAAATGTTTCACGTGAAACATTTTAGTGGTAGGTTTTAGTTTTTTTATGTGATGTACACAGGAATAAAGGTGAAAAGAGAATGATTGAGCAGAATGATATTATTTATTTTATGCTTACCGATAGGTTTTGTGATGGGGATTCTCAGAATAATTCAAGCGTGGACAAGGAGAACCTTTATCGTTATCACGGAGGAGATTTTGCCGGAATAGTAAAGAAGATTCCCTATTTTACAAATTTGGGGATTACTGCTTTATGGATTACTCCGGTTTATCTTAATATTGGAAATTTTTATGGGACTGATAGCTATCATGGATATTGGGCATTGGATTTTGAAAAAGTAGATTCTCATCTTTATTCTCATAATCCGGAATTAGTAGAAGGGAGTAAAGAATATCTTAAAGAATTAGTTAATCAATTACATCAAGCAGGAATAAAGGTAATTTTAGATGTAGTAGTAAATCATACCGGGTATCACAATGAAAAGTATTTTAATTATCCGGATAAGAAAATAAAAAATGAATGGTTTAATCAAGGACTGGCAGGAGATGAAATCGAAGGATGTTTGGCTGGTTTACCGGATTTAGACCATGACCAACCGGATGTAGTAGATTATTTTGTCAATAATATTGTGGATTGGATAGAAGAAACCCGAATAGATGGTATTCGTATGGATACAGTAAAACATGTAGAAAAGAAATTCTGGTATTTTTTTAAATCCTATGTCAAAGGGAAACACCGCAATATTACTCTGATTGGAGAAAATCTTGAATATAATGTAAATAATATTGCTCGATACCAGAAAGACTATGATTTTGATAGCTTATTTAACTTTCCCTTGTGTAGAGAGATTAAGAAAACATTTATTTATAATGAAAGCATGACCCAACTTGCCCGTCCTCGTCTTAGTAATGATGAACCCCAGGGAATTTTAGACAGGGATGCTTGTTATACCAACGCTAATCGTTTGGTCAATTTATTAGATAATCATGATCTTTCCAAAAGATTTATGACTGAAATTCTTGATTGTTATGGCCATTGGGATAGATGGCTTGCTCTTAAAATATTTAAATTAGCCCTTTCTTTTTTATTTACCGGGAGAGGGATCCCTCAAGTTTATTATGGAACAGAAATTGGACTGGAGGGTTATGCTGATCCGGACAACCGTAGATTTATGCCCTGGAAAAAGGTTTTTGGCGAAAATCCGGATTTTGAACCATTAAACCAATGTTCAGAGCAAAGAGAAATTTTTTTGCATACAAAGCAATTAATTAAGATTAGAAAAGAAAATGAAGCCCTGACCTGGGGGTATTTGTTTACCCTTTATGCCGACCATTTTATATATGCTTTTATACGGGAATATCGAGGAAATATAGTTATAGTAGTAATTAATAACGGCCTCCGGGAAATGTCCTATCCTTTATTTATCCCTATTGCGGTTAATGGTAATATTCCTTTTCGGATAAAAGAAAAAATACAAAGCAAAAAATTAATTAATTTACTTAATGCCTCTGATGAAATAAAAGAGGAAAGAGGGGGGCTTTCAGTAATACTGGGGGGAAAGACAGCCAAGATATATAAGTTAGAATAAAGGGTATATCAAAAATAGTCAGATATATAGTTTATGGCAAGGTATGACGCGGAAGAAGTGAGGGGGGGGTAGAACAAAGGCAAAATATGTTTTTCTCTGAACGCATAATTTTACCCTTCGGGCACGCAAAAACAAGCTAAAAATAAGCAACTCGCTTTGCTCAGACAAGCTTATTTTTTTAACGCTAATTTTTGCTAAAATTTGCTAAGTCGTTCAAA
>JAGLHV010000217.1 GCA_023143305.1 bacterium
TAAACCTATGCCGGAAACTACGCCAAAAGCAATTGCATATTTTTTTTCTTTAAAATATCTGCTCCGCAACAGAAAATATACTGCCCACGTTACCACGGTAGTAAGGGGTAAATCCAAAAGAGGAAAACGGGACATATAAATTATACTCTGATACATCGAGACTAAAAAAGCAGCCAGCATTCCTACTTTACGGCAATAAAGAAAACTTCCCAGCTTATAAACTCCGATAATTAAAAAAGCAAAATACCCAACCAAACTCATTGTTGCCCAATCAGCAGAAATACCAAATAAAAGGTGAACAGGAATTAAAGAAAGATGAAAAAAAGGAGGATAATAATACGACACCTTTATCAGATTTAAAACTAAGTCTCTGGTGGGATGAAGCAATAATTCTAAATAACGTAAACTTAAACAGAGATGTGCAGACTCATCCCAGGCAGGAGGACAAGTATCCCTGATTAACCATATCGCATTATTTATCAGATGGAATAAAATAAGTCCACTCAAGAATAAATAATCAAAAAACATATTCTTCTTTTGTGATATCTCCTCTACATATTCTTTTAAATTAATTTTATACATTGTTTTATTTTTCTGCTTCCTCCACTAACATTATAGGTATTCCATCTTTAATCGGATATTTCCTTCCACACTCCGTGCATATAATTTTATCATCTTTTAGTTCTACACTTTTTTTACAAGCCGGACAGGCTAAAATTTCCAGCAATTCTTTATCTATCATCTTTCGCTCCTATTATTTATAGCGTTCGTAACTCCTTATCCTACTTCCTCATAGATTTTACGGGTCTGATAAGCTGCCTTTTCCCAGGAAAAGACTTTAGCTTGTTTAAGGCCTTGTTTAATCATTTTTTCTCTAAGGTCATTATTTGACAAAACTTCATACATAGCTTCGGTTAAAGCATCCACATCATTTGGATCCACTATAATACCCGCTTTTCCAACCACTTCCGGTAAAGAAGCAGCCTTCGAACTAACTACCGGCACCCCACAAGCCATTGCTTCTAAAGGCGGAATACCAAATCCCTCATAAAAAGACGGAAAAACAAACAAATCAGATGCATTATAAAACAATGGTAATTCACTTGAAGAAACATAACCGGTAAAAATCACCTCTTTTTCTATATTTAATTCTTTTACCAGACTATATATGTCAGGATAACGGGGATCTTTTTTTCCTACAATGACTAAACAACAATCCATTTGTTTGTTTTTTCGCAAATTAGCAAAGGCATAAATTAACCCGGTAATGTTTTTAGAAGGATCCTGTCTCCCAACATAAAGAATACGTTTTTTAACCGGCAAAGAAAAAGATAAATTATATTCTTTACGCGGATAAAATTCATTTCCTACTCCGACATAAACCATTGCTGTTTTTTTGCTAAAACCAGGAAACGCTTGTATAATATCACGGAAAGTTGCTTTAGAACAAGCAATTATTTTATCTGCCCGCTTTAAAATTAAAGCAACGATAAATCTATAAAATGAATAATATTTTGTTGTTTTCTTTCCCGGACAAAGATGCGGATAAAGATAAGGAATCAAGTCATAAACATTAATAATTGTCTTGTGTCCAAATGATAGAAACGGAATTGTAAAAAAAGGCAAATGCAAGACACTAATCTTTTTCCACCACAAAAACACCGGCAACCATATATAATTTTTCCAGGAAGTTGAACTATACGGTATTAAATGAAAAGAAAAATTTTTTCCTGTATTCAATTTGCATTTTTCTTTAATTTCCTTTTTTAAATTAGTATTATTAACTAATAATAGGTATTCATTATGGATATCAACCTTTGATAAATTTGTTACCAAGTTTAAAATATATTGTCTAATTCCTCCCGTATCAACAGCAATCCAACGCATATCAATCGCAATACGAAAAACTCTCTTTCCAAATCGTCTGCAATGATAATCATATACCGCCTGAAAAATACAATTCCAATTCTTTTTCTTAACCATCAAATATATAAAATTTTTTATTATAACGAAGGGGAAAACAAAAACCAGAAAAACCCAATGCTCAAACCGGTGTGCATGTTTTTGTAACAATAATAACCGATTACGAATACCATAATAAATACTCTGAACTGAAGACTTTCCAAGGCTGGAAGATATTTTATGCCACACTCTCGCCTGAGGAACGAACATTAATCGATAACCGGCTTTTCTTGCGCGAAGAGACCAATCAACATCTTCATAGTAAAGGAAAAATCTATTATCCAATAATCCAATTTTTTCTATTACTTCTTTTTTTATTAAAAGAGCACAACCGGAAATATAATCACTTTGTTTAACTTTCTCTAATTTCCCTCTATCAACAACACCCTCCCCAATATGGACAGGACGCCACCATCGAATTTTTCCACCTCCAAACCAAACTTTATCCAATGGATTTTGATAATAAATTTTTGGGCCGGCCATTCCTATTTTTTTATTACTTTCGATAACCTTGACCAATTCTTTTAATAAAGAGCTCTCTACAATCGTATCATTGTTTAATAATAAAATATAATCTGCACCGCAATTTAGAGCATATTTTATTCCAACATTGTTACCTCCGGCAAAACCTAAATTTTCTTTGTTTACAATTAATTCTACCCATGGATACTTTTGTGTAATTAAACATACTTCCTGTTTATCTTCAGAACCATTATCTACTATAACGACTTTAAACAAAGAATAATCCAGTTTCTCCAATGATTTTAAACATTCCAATGTATCTTTAAGGCCATTCCAATTTAAAATAACAATATAAACTTTTTTCATTATCAGTATTACCTTTTTCCTCACTATAAATCCTTAAGATAAAATGTCTGTCATCGCCCCATTCTTTAGGACAAATTAGAGTTCTGCAAAATAGACTAAAATACACCCTGTCATTCCCCTGCTTGACAG
>JAGLHV010000218.1 GCA_023143305.1 bacterium
TTACTTACAATAACCTTGTACCTTTTCATTTGCTGGGCTACTTCCCGGGAAACTGCCTCTACATAACATAAATCCGCTTCACCATTTTTTCTGGGAGGGGTATTTACAGCAATAAAAATAATTTCCGAATTAGTTACCCCATCTTTAATGTCGGTAGTAAAACAAAGAAATTTTTTCTGCATTGTTTTCTTTACTAATTCCGTAAGGCCCGGTTCATAAATGGGAATTTTTCCTTTTTTTAACAAGTCAATTTTTTCTTTATTATTATCAACACAAATAACCTTATTACCCATACCGGCTAAACACGCTCCGGTAACTAACCCCACATATCCTGCCCCAATAACACAAACTTTCATTATTTCAAAAACCCCTTTCTGTTTTTATCTTTTTAACCAAGCAATTATTTACTCTTATTGCAAATAATCACTCAGTGCTTCTTTCCAGCTTCTCAATTTATCCCACCCCTCTAAGTTCCAGCAAAAATTATTCAGACTTGAAAATTCAGGACGCTTAGCCGGACGATTTAATTTTTCACTCTTGATAGGTTTTATCTCTTTTACTTTTAAATTATTATCTTTAATTTTTAATTGATTAACAATTTCCCGGGCAAAATCATACCATGAACAATATTCACTATTAGTAATATGCCAGATACCATAAGAACCGCTATTTTCTGATTGGGAAAAAGTAATAAGTTTTTCAATAGCAGCAGCCAAATCCTTAGTATAAGTAGGAGAACCGATTTGGTCATTAACTACCTCTAAGTATTCTTTCTCTTTGGCCAAATTTGTAATAGTATCTACAAAATTTTTTCCTTCTTTACCGTATAACCACGACGTGCGCACAATGTAAAACTTAGTAAGCAGTTTCTGGACGTATAATTCACCGTAATATTTTGACTTACCATAGACACTTAAAGGTTTGGTTAAATCCAATTCCACATAAGGACACCCTTTTTTTCCGTCAAAAACAAAATCCGAACTAATATATAAAAGAGCAGCATCAAATCTTTGACAGGCTAAAGCTATATTTCTGGTCCCCAGCATATTTACTCTGAAAGCCAACTCCTTATTGGTTTCACACCCATCTACATCGGTATAAGCTGCTGTATGTATTACTAACTGGGGATTTACTTTAGTAATCACCTCATAAGTTTTATTCATATCGGTGATATCAAGTTGTTGAAATTTGTCCCCGGTTAAACTTATATTATTATTTTTTTTTATATCCATCCCGTATAATTCGTGTTTAGCTTCCAACTGCCTCCACAAATCCATACCCAGCATCCCGCACACACCTGTAATTAAAATCCGCAAATCCCGTCACTCTCCTTTTTAAGTCCTCATTATCTTTTTATATTTTATCACTTCTGTCCACTAAAAAACCAGAAAACAAAACAATTATCTAAACACTAATTCTCATCTAAAAATTCGGGTAGGAAATAACATGAACTTGTCCTGAACATAGTCGAAAGATGTCACCCGAAAATAGAAGGGTTTGATAAATCAAACCCCTACAAATATATTGAAAACACAATATAACCAAATTGATGCAAACTGAAAATCTTTAGTGATCAAGGTATATATTATTTAAGTTTTTTCCACCACTCTTCATTTATTTTATACCATTCGATCGTTTCTGCTAAAAGCTGCTGAAAATTTTCCTGCGGCTGCCAGCCCAATTCTTTTTTTATCTTTGTACAATCTACTGCATATCTTCTATCATGGCCTAAACGGTCTTCAACCGGCTTAATTAATTCTGTCGGCTTATTTAATATATCCAAAATCATTTTGGTCAATTGAATATTGGTTACTTCATTATCTCCTCCGATATTATAAGTCTCACCTATCCTACCTTTGTGCAAAACTAAATCTATGGCCCGGCAATGGTCCAAAACATACAACCAATCTCTTACATTCATTCCGTCGCCATAAAGAGGCAGGGATTGATTATTTAGAGCATTAGTAACAAACAGAGGAATAACTTTTTCCGGAAATTGATAAGGACCGAAATTATTAGAAGAACGGGTAATAATAGCCGGAAGATTAAAAGTAACCCAGTAAGAATAGGCCAATAAATCAGCACTTGCTTTACTGGAAGAATAAGGACTGGAAGGTTTTAAATTATCTGATTCTTTAAAAGAACCTTTCTCAATAGAACCATATACTTCATCCGTTGAGATTTGAATATAGCGATTGATTTTATGCCTTTTTGCTGCCTCTAAAAGGCAAAAAGTACCGTAAATATTAGTCGTAATAAAATCTTTTGCCTCGTTTATTGATTTGTCAACAAAACTTTCTGCTGCAAAATTAACTACAACATCAACTTGATTAACCAATTCATTTACTATATTTTCATCGCTAATATCACCTTTAACAAATCGGTAACGGGAATTATCTTCTAAATCTCTTAAATTATCCAGATTCCCGCAATAAGTAATTTTATCCAGATTAATAATTTTATAATCAGGATATTTATTCAATATAAGTCTTATAAAATTAGACCCAATAAAACCCGCTCCTCCGGTAACTAACATTTTCATTGTTTTTTCTCCAGATTTTTTTATCTGTCTTTCCTATTCCAGTCGTAAGGTATCTGATTACTATGAGCCGGAATTCTAAATTCATCCGGTTGGTTATAATTAAACAATTGTGTGGGACAATTTATACAAATAGCTTCCTGTTCACTAATACACTTAAAACCATGATACACCAAAAGAGGAATTTGCAAGAGAATAGGATTTTGTTCTCCCATAAAAAATTCATTTACTTCCCCTTTAGTACGAGAATTATCCCTCTCATCGTACAACACGACTTTCATCATTCCTTTTACCACGACAAAATTATCAACTTGTTTTTTGTGATAATGCCATCCTTTTACTACGCCCGGATAAGCAGTAGTCATATAAATCTG
>JAGLHV010000219.1 GCA_023143305.1 bacterium
AAGATAAAAGATAAAAGATAAAAAACAAAGACAAGACAAAGAATAGTCCATAGACAACGGGATAAAGACAACAGACAGAAACTACAGTTATAAGTTATTAGTTAAAAAATTTGGGAATTGGGAATTGGAAGTTCAAATTGGTTAAACTGAGGTTTTAAAAATGCGGTTTGCAAATTCTTATTTTCTTTTATTATTACTGCTTATTCCCTTGCTTATCTATACCTTTTCCTGGTGGAATAAAAAGAAAAAAACAGCCCTTATTTTTTCCAGCACCAAGGTTCTGGAAAAAATAAACCCGGGTTGGCAAATAAATCCGGATTATTTTTTAACCGGTCTTCGACTTTTAACTATTTCTCTTTTAATTCTTGCTTTAGCCCGGCCTCAAACAGGACAAAAAGGCGAAGAAATACTAACCAAAGGGATCAGCATTATTATTGTCTTAGATACTTCCACCAGTATGAAAGCAGAAGATTTTAAACCACACAATCGTTTAGAGGCAGCTAAAAAAATAGCGGCAGAATTTATCCGGGGAAGAAAGAATGACCAAATAGGACTAATTGTTTTCTCCGCATTAAGTTTCACCCAATGCCCCCTGACTATTGATTACGGAGCATTACTTGATTTTTTAGATAAAATTGAAATTGGAATGACTCAAACCGATGGAACCGCCATCGGCACGGCTATCGGTACAGCGGTAAACAGACTAAAAGACACAAAAGCAAAAAGCAAGGTCTTAATCCTGCTTACTGACGGAAGAAACAATATGGGAGAAATAGACCCCATCACTGCGGCAAAAGTGGCTAACTCTTTTGATATAAAGATTTATACTATCGGTGCTGCCCGGAAAGGCGGCGCCCTTTATCCCATAGATGATCCTATTTTCGGTAAAAGATATGTACATATAAAAGAAGACCTTGATGACGACACCCTGATTAAAATTGCTAATATTACCAATGGATTATATTTCCGGGCAACCGATACAGGAAGTTTAAAGAGTGTTTTTCAAAAAATTGATAAAATGGAAAAAACAGAAATAAAAATAAAAGAATATACCAACTACACTGAAGTATTTTATTATTTTCTATGGTTTGCTTTTATGCTATTATTTTTAGAAATCATTTTAGGAAATACAATTTTTCGTAAAATTCCTTAAAGAAAACCTTTTAAATTTAGTCAAAGGAAAAACATTATTATGCGATTTGCCAGTCCATATAGTTTATATTTACTTTTAATAATTCCTGTTTTAGTTTTCTTTTATGTTTTCACTTTCCGACAGAAGAAAAAAGCACTTGCCCTATTCGGCAATCTAAAATTGGTCAAAAACCTGACCGCTTCTGTCAGCAAACCCAGGCAAATAATTAAAACAATCCTGGTAGTAACTGGTTTTTTCTTTCTTATTTTAGCTCTTACCGGCCCTCAAATAGGAACCAAACTTGTTCAGGTAAAAAGAAAAGGGCTGGATATTATAATTGCTATCGATACTTCTTTAAGTATGACCGCAGAAGACATTAAACCCAACCGATTGGCCAAAGCCAAAATGGAGTTGGAAAGTCTTATTGACCAAATGGAGGGAGACCGCATCGGAATTATCGCTTTTGCCGGTAATGCCTTTGTGCAATGTCCTTTAACTCTGGATTACCGGGCTGCAAAAATGTTTTTAAACCTGATTAACACCGACCTTATTCCCCAGCCGGGAACATCTATCGGAGAAGCTATCAGATTAGCTATCAAAAGTTTTTCCCAAAAAGAACGAAAATATAAGGTCCTTATTCTTTTAACCGACGGAGAAGATTATCACAGCTTACCTTTAAAAGCCGGTGATCAAGCTAAAAAAGAAGGAATTAAAATATATACCATCGGTTTTGGCAGCCCCAAAGGTGAATTAATTCCATTGTATGACGAAAAAGGAGATATTATCAGTTACAAAAAAGATAAAAAAGGCGCTGCCGTAATGAGTAAACTTGATGAAATGACTCTTGGAAAAATTGCTCTCAACACAGGCGGAAAATATTACCGGGCAACAGCAGGAGAACTGGAAGTTGAACAACTTTATAAAGAAATTTCCCGTTTGGAAAAAAAAGAACTTCAGAGTAAATTTTTTAGCCAATATGAGGATCGCTTTCAATATTTTCTGGCTATTTGCCTGATTTTATTATTTTTTGAACTTATTTTGCCGGCAAGAAAAAAATTGGTGGAAAAATTATAAATATTCGATTACAATAATATACTGTATAAAATTGTATAACTTTAAAAAGGAGTAAAAAGTGTTTAAACGTATTATCTTTATCATTCCTCTTATTACTCTATTTATATCTTTTTTAAACTGCCCCGGGTGGGCTTCCTTTCGGAGTAAAATATCCAAAGGAAATAAATTCTATCACAAAAAAAAATTTGACCAGGCCTTAAAAGAATACCAGGGTGCACAAATAAATAATCCTAAATCTTTAGAACTACATTTTAATCTGGGAAGTGCCCTTTACAAAAAAGGAGAATTTGAACAAGCATATAAGGAATACGAAATGGCAGCTTATAGTAAAAACGCTTTACTCGGAGCAAAAGCATATTACAATATGGGCAATTCCTTATACCGCCAGGGAAAACTTGCCGAAGCCATACAGCTTTATAAAAAATCTCTGCAAATAAACCCGGATGAGAGAGATGCCAAATATAATATTGAATTCGTCCGGAAAAAAATCAAAGAACAAATGAACCAAAAACAAAACCAAAAAGATGACCCAAAAAAATCAAAATCAGATAAACAAAAAGAACAAAATAAGCAAAAAGAAAAAGACCAAAAAGAAGAAGAAAATAAGACTAAAGAAAAATCCAAAGAAAAAGAACAGGAAAAACAAAGAAAACAAGCAGAAGAAAATGAAAAAAAAGAGCAAGAGAATAT
>JAGLHV010000022.1 GCA_023143305.1 bacterium
AATACAAAAAGTTCAAAACGAAATTGAAGGTAAAGATAAATATATTGACACTCTCAAAGCCGACCTGAACAGAAAAGAAGAAGAATTAATACGGGGAAAAGAAAAATTAGAGATGGAAAAAAACAAACAGCAAGAATTATTTAAGGACAAAGATGAAAAAATACAAAACACTCTAAGAGACCTTACAAATGTTAATAAAACAGTCGAAGAGTTCAAAACTAAAATGAACCAAAAGGAAGAAGAATTTAATCAAATAATTCAGAACAAACATCAGAGATTGCTTTCATTAGAAGAAACCCTGAATAAAGAAAAAGAAAACCTGCAACAAGAAAGAACTAACTATGAAGTTATTATCAAATTAAAAGAAGAAGAATTGTCCGGTTTAGAAGAACTCTTTAAAAATAAAAAATTCAACCAGGAAGGCAATGAATTAGAAGAAATTACTGCTCTAAAGGAAAAAATGAAAATAAAAGAAAATGAATATAAAGAAAAACAATCTCAGCTAAACCAGGAGAAACAAAACTTAACCCGGAACATAGAAAACCTAAACGAAACCATTGAAAAAGAAAAACAAAGTTATACTGCAATAAAAAGCAAAGAATTTGAAGACAAAGAAAATACATTTAAAAAAGAAATTGAGGATTTCAAAACTGCTTTAGAAAAAAACAGAACATTAGTAACCGCTTTAGAAGAAGAAAAGAAAACATGGAAAAAAGAACTCCAAAAAGAACAAGTAGACAGAGAACAAAGACAAGAAGCGCTAAAAACAGCAATTCGCATAATGAAAGATGAAGAAGCACTCAAAGTCAAATCCGAAAAAGAACTAGACAATACAAAAAAAATTAAAGAACAATTGGAACATAAGTTAGCTTCCATAGAAACAAACTTAAAAAATGCTCAAAAAGGAAAGAATAAAAATTTCTGGGATAAACTTTCTATTCCTGACCTTTTTAAATAAAACCAATCCAGCCAAAAATATTCTCTAATCTGCTTGCTTTAAAATTCCATCAATAAAAATAATAAAAATTTCCTTTATATTGCTTTTCCACATTTTTTTTGATATAATCTTGTTATTATTCAAAATAATTAGTTTTCCTGCAAGGAGGAAAAATGAATTTTATCTGGACAGCTGTGCTAAAAAATGAATCAATTAGTTATCTTCTAAAAGGGGGAATGCTTATGTACCCCCTCTTGATATGTTCTATTCTCTCCATAGCAATCATTATCAATAGAATTTGGTTTTACCACTATGCTCATATTAACGAAGAACATTTAATGCATCGAATTAAACAGTTTTTAGATCAAAATATGATAGAAGAAGCCATAGCTCTGTGTGATTCTACCCAGGGACCTGTTGCTTATATCTTAAAGGCCGGCCTAATCAATCATGCAAAAGGACAGATAGCAATGGAAAAAGCTTTCGAAGAGGCAGAATTAGAAGCTATTCCTCTTCTGGAAAAATATCTTCCTGTGTTGGGAACTATTGCCAGTATTTCCACTCTTTTAGGTTTTACCGGAACGGTACTGGGCATGATTAAAGCTTTTAATTCTATTGCTGCTTCCGGTACTTCTTCTCCTACTATAGTTGCTTCCGGGATTGCAGAAGCGTTAATTACTACTGCCACAGGATTATTAATTGCTATTCCCACGGTAGTTTTCTATCATTATTTTTCTAATCAAGTACACTTATTCACCTTAGAAATAGAAAAACGCTCCAAAAAATTAGTTGGACTTTTAAATAAATAAGGGAAAACAAATGAAACGATACAAATACAAATCCAAAGTCAATTTTCAACTGGATCCTGCTCCGATGACAGATGTGATTTTTCTCCTGCTAATCTTTTTTATGCTTTCCTCTTCTTTTATAATTAATCAGGGAATCAAAATAAAACTGCCCAAAACAACCGTTTCAAAAGAGCAATTAGAAAATAAACTGGTCATTACTATTACGAAAAAAAATAAGCTATTCCTGAACACTAAACAAGTATCCATAAAAAACTTACCGGTTCAATTAAAAAACGCTTTAGTTAACCAGAAAGAAAAAATGTTAATTATTAAAGCAGACAAAGATGTTTTACACGGAATAGTTGTAGAAATAATGGATATTGCTAAAACTAACGGTGTAGAAAAATTAGCTATTGCTACAGAAGCAAAAAAAAATAAATAGGATTATACAAAATGGAAAATTCTGTAATTGTTTTAGATTTTGGTTCACAATATACTCAACTTATTGCCCGCCGTATTCGAGAATGCAAGGTGTATTCCGAAATAGTTCCCTATAACATATCCTGCAGGGAATTATTAAATAAAAAACCAAAAGCCATTATTTTTTCCGGAGGACCGGCCAGCCTGAGCAAAGAAAATGTTCCTCTTTGCGACAAAAAAATTATCCAATCGGGTATCCCTATTTTAGGCATTTGTTATGGCATGCAATTAATTACACTTTTTTTGCGGGGAAGGGTATCCCCTTCTTCTTTATGTGAATATGGCAAAACATCCCTGCACATAAATAAAAAAGACGGACTTTTTGCTAATCTTAACTCAAATATAACCGTCTGGATGAGTCATACTGATAAAGTTTATAAATTACCGTCCGGATTTGAATCTATTGCCTCTACACAAAATTCTTCTATAGCTGCTTTTAGAAATAAAGAAAAAAAACTATATGGAGTACAATTTCATCCTGAAGTGGTCCATACGCCTAAAGGTAAAAAAATTATCGAGAATTTCTTATATAAAATAGCCCACTGCCAAAAAAACTGGACAATGAAATCACTGGTTAAACATTCGATTAGCAGTATTAGAAAACAAGTCGCAGATAAAAAAGTAATTTGTGCCTTAAGCGGAGGGGTTGATTCGTCTGTACTTGCAATTCTCCTGCATGAAGCAATTGGCCGTCAGCTGCATTGTGTTTTTGTAAATAATGGATTACTGCGCAAAGACGAAGGAGAAAAAGTAGTTAAGACTTTCAAACACCATTACAATATCAATCTAAAATATGTTCGTGCAGAAAAGCGATTTTTAAAAAAATTAAAGGGAATTATTGATCCGGAAAAGAAAAGAAAAATAATCGGACATGAATTCATTCAAATTTTTCAGGAAGAAGCAAAAAAAATAGGACCGGTTAACTTTTTAGCTCAGGGAACTCTTTATCCCGATGTAATCGAAAGCATTTCTGCACACTCCGGGCCCTCTGCCACCATTAAAAGCCATCACAATGTCGGAGGATTACCTAAAAAAATGCACTTAACACTTATTGAGCCTTTCAGGAATTTATTTAAAGACGAGGTAAGAAAAATAGGATTAACTTTAAAACTGCCACAAGAAATTATCTGGAGACATCCTTTCCCCGGGCCGGGACTGGCCATTAGAATTGTTGGGAATGTTTCTGCGGAAAGAATTAAAATCCTTCAAGCGGCAGATGCAATTGTTATAGAAGAAATAAAAAAAGCCGGCCTTTACCGAAAAATATGGCAAGCTTTTGCCGTACTGCTTCCAATTAAAAGCGTAGGAGTAATGGGAGACGCTCGTACTTATGAAAATGTAATTGCCTTACGGGCAGTTACCAGTTGTGACGGGATGACTGCTGATTGGGCTAAATTACCCGATAGTTTATTAGGGGAAATTTCTAACAAAATCATAAATCAGGTAAAAGGTGTAAACAGGATAGTTTATGACATTAGTTCAAAACCGCCCAGCACCATAGAATGGGAATAAATTTATTTTACTTTCGTTTTAAATTATAAACTAAAATTTTCCTCTATTTTCAAATTAGGCTCAACATTCAAATCTAATTGTTGTAAAGAAAAACACCTGTTTTTTACGTCTTTAAAATATTTTTTCATCTTGTAATATCCTAAACAAGCAATCATTGCTGCATTATCTGTACACAAACAGAGTGCAGGAAAATAAACTTTAATTCTATTTTTTTTTGCCTGGGTTTTTAAATATTTTCTCAAGGCAGAGTTAGCAGACACCCCTCCCCCTAAAACAATTTTCCCTACTTTCATTTCTTTAGCAGCATTTATTGCTTTTGCTGTTAAAACCTCTATCACCGACTGTTGAAACCCGGCTACTATATCAGCTGCAGAATTATTTTCTTTCCTCGAAACAACATAATTTACCACCGCTGTTTTAAGCCCGCTAAAACTAAAATCAAAACTCTTACCTAAAAAAGGGCGGGGAAACCTTATTTTCTTAGCATCGCCTTCCCGGGACAAGCGATCAATTACCGGCCCACCCGGATAACCAAGATTTAAAAACTTAGCTACCTTATCAAACGCCTCCCCCACAGCATCATCACGGGTCCTTCCTAAAATTTTATATTGATCAAAATCATGAAAATAAATTAAATCGGTATGTCCTCCGGAAATAACCAGAGAAACAAAAGGAGGCTTTAACGAAGAAAATTCCAAAAAATTAGCATATATATGTGCCTCTAAATGATTAACGCCTACCAACGGCAAATCATGCACATAAGCAAGAGACTTAGCAGTCATCATCCCAATCAGCAAAGCACCAACCAATCCCGGACCGCGAGTCACCGCTATACAATCTAAAGCATTAAGTTTTATTCCTGCCTCTTTTAATGCTTTTTCTACAACAAAATTTATAATCTCTAAATGTCTGCGGGAAGCAAGTTCAGGAACTACTCCTCCATATTTTTTGTGAATAACATCCTGAGAGGAAACAATATTAGAAAGAATTTTAGTCCCGTCCTCAACTACTGCTACTGATGTATCATCACAAGACGTATCTATTCCTAATACAAGCATAGTATATCCCTACAATTTAAAAAAATTTTAATTTTATACCCAGACACTGATCCATCTAAGTGCAGCAATTCACAATTTACGGTTCTTTCGTAAATAATATAGGAAAAAAGGGGAAATGTGTTTTGGACGATTTACCAATGGTCCTAATTTCTTAAATTTTTATTAAGTTAGTCCACTAATTCTGAAACAAATACAAATTCTACGCCTTTTTCTTTTAAGATATTAATTTCTTCTGCTAAAACAATGGGGGTTGCCTTCCGTTGAACATGACCGATAGCAACCACATTTCCTTCTTTCAAAACTTTTCTATAAGCTAACTTTAATTGTTTTCGTACATAATTAATATCATCTTTATTATCTAAAAAAACTTTATTTTTTGCAAATTTCAAACCTAAATCCTTACTAATTCTGTCTGCAAAAGAACTGGTTGTATTAGAATCAAGAAAAAATAAACCCTTTTCTTTTACACAAGCAAGCAGTACTTTTAACTTTTCTCCATTCTCCATAAATCTTGACCCCATATGATTATTTACACCAACAGCATCAGGAATACTTTCTAAATTAGAAAAAAAGATTTCTTTTATTTTACCGGCAGACATAGAAGTAAAAATAGCCCATGGCCCCGGATTTATTTTGGGGTAAGCTTTTGGCTCAAGGGGAAGATGGAGAAGAACCTCTTTCCCCGCTTTTGCTATTTTCCCGGATAAAATAGTAGAATATTTTTCCCGGGGTAAAATGCAAAAAGTTATAGGAATATCAAGCTTTAAGAATTTATCAACAAACCTTTCATTGTACCCAACATCATCAATAACTAAAGCAATCCTATATTTCTTTTCTTTTATTCTCTTTCTCCACAAAATTAAATTTTGTAAAATCGTAGAATCCTTACCACAGATTATTTTTAACTTCTCTCCGGTTTCTGCTAAATCTACCTCGTGGATGTCTCCCCCTATTTCTTCCACTGCGGCAATAATCCGTTCTTTACAAACAGACAAGGAACAACCATCGGGAATCTTAATTTCTTTTGTTATTTCCAACCAACACATAGTTTCATTTTTTTTCTGCTGATGATATTTTTTCAATAAATCTTCATTACTAAACCCTAAAGAAATCAATTCTTCATTTATACGTTTATCCAGTTTTTGAGAAAAAAAGGTATAATCCACAAAATCCACGGGCATTTTTTTCTTTATTAATTTATGCCAATACCATCCGCCTAAGATTATTAAAATAATAAATAGAAACTTAATTATTGATTTACTTTTTTTTCTCATTTTTTATTTCTTTCTCCTTTAAAGAAGGAAGTAAAAAAAATTCTCTCGCTTTTAAAATGTCTATTGCTCTACTCAATTGAACATCCTCTATTTTTTCTATTTCTTTTTCTTTTTTATTTAATTTTTTTATTAACTTTTCTTCTTCCTGCATCATTAATTTTATTTCTAATTCTCTGGAAATAGACACATCAATATCCGGGGTAATCCCTATATCATGAATACATCTGCCTTTAGGCGTATAATATTTAGCAGTGGTCAACCTTAATGCAGAACCATCGGAAAGAGGAATAACTGTCTGTACCGATCCTTTACCAAAAGTTTGTGCTCCTAAAATAACGCCTCTCTTCCAATCCTGAATTGCCCCGGCAACAATCTCCGAAGCAGAAGCCGAACCTTTATTTACTAAAACAACCATCGGGTAAAAAGAATGTTTCTTTTTCTTATCGGCAAAAAATTTCAGTTCCTGATTACTATCCCTGCCTTCTGTATAAACAATTAACTTTTCCTGGCCAATAAATCTCTTAACCACATCTACCGATATAGTTAAAAGTCCTCCCGGATTATTGCGTAAATCCAGAATAAAATTTTTCATTCCTTTTTTCTCTAAAGAGGATAAAGCTTTATCAAAATCTTCCAAAGCATTTTCAGTAAAATCCAGCAAATGAATATAACCGATAGAATGATCCAACATTCTCCAGCGAACACTTTTAATTTTAATAATGTCCCTGATAATAGTAAATTCTATCGGTTCTTTTTCACCCTCCCGGAAAATAGTAATAGTTATTTTTGTCCCTTTAGGTCCTCTTAGTTTTTTTACTGCTTCCATAAGAGTAATGTCTTTAATATCTTCTTCTCCTACTTTTATTATTTTATCCCCGGGAAGAATGCCTTGACGATAAGCAGGCGTTCCGGGCAGAGGAGTAATTACCGTAAGATAATTATCTCTTATGGCAATACGTATCCCCAATCCGCCAAATTCTCCCTTAGTTTCTACTTTCATTTCTTTATACTCATCAGGGTCCATAAACTGAGAAAAACAATCCAGAGTTCTTACCATTCCACTAACCGCGCCATAAATCAATTCTTTAATATCGACTTTTTCTACATATTTATCCTGAACTAAAGATAATACCTCTGAAAATAACCTTATGTGATTATAAAATTGATTATCTACTGCATGAGCCGAAGGAGAAAAAACAATCTTCCCCATACTTACGAAAATAATAAGAAATAGAATCATTCCTATTCCTAAACCTAAAAAAATCTTTCCTGTGTTACTTTTTTTATTAGACATTTCTTTCCCTTCCTTTATTAATAAATTTTTAAATTCCTTTATAACTATTTTTTTTTAGTTTAATTCTTTTTTCTAAGCCAATTCAACGGATTTTGCGGTTTCCCGTTTTTCCTAACCTCAAAATAAAGAGAACTACCCAGCCTTACTTCCCCTACTACCTCTCCTTCTTTTACTGTTTTCCCGATAGAAACCTTAAGTTTGGATAAATGCCCGTAAATCGTATAAAATCCACCTCCATGATCAATAATAATCATTTTACCGTACATCTGAAAAATATCGGCAAACATTACTTTCCCATGAGCTATATTATTTACTTCTTTAAACACTCCGGACTTAATTTTGATGCCGTTATTTATTACATAAGTATCTAACTGAGAATGTTTACGCTTTCCAAAAAAAGACACCACTCTCCCTGCTATTGGCCAGGATAATGAACCTTTTCTTTGAATGACAAGTAATCCTTTTTCTTTTTCTCCTTCTAAAAATCTTGTTTGTTTATCTAAAATATTAACCAGTTTTTGTAATGCTTTTGCACTTTGTTCTAATTTTTTAATTTCTTTTTCATAAGCTGCTTTTTTATTGCGCAGTTTTTTTCTTAAAACAACTTTCTTTTTTTTATTATCTAAAAAAACAATTTCTTTTTGTTTAGTTTCCTTTCTGATTTTTTCCGAAAGCATCTTCTCAGCCATTAAATCTTTTTTTAACTTTTCAATTAATTGTTCACTTTTTTTTGCTTCCTGAAAAGTATTCAGCCTTTTCCTGGTTATTGCTTTTAAAAACTCGTATTTTTTTATAAGATCGGCAATGGGTTTTGATGAAATCAATCCTTTTGCCCAAAAATCATATTCGGAAATATCCCATAATCTTTCAACATAAATAAAATATAACTCTTTTTTTAAAATCTCTAAATGATTAACTCTCTCTTTTTGCACAATTTTTAATTCTTTATTAATCATTTCTATTTTGTCTTTAGTCATTAAAAGATGTTCTTTAAAATAAATTAATTCTTTTTCTATTTTAGACAACTTACCATTTAAGGATTTAATTTCCCCTGCTATGTTTTGTTCTTTTTTTTCAACTTTGGTTTTATCTCTTTTTTTTTGCTGAATTTTATTTTGAATATCATCAATGTTTTTTTTACTATCTTCTATTTCATTTTTAACTTTATCCAGTTTTTTATCATAGTTTATTTCACTATAAAGTACGGTAGAAAAAAAGAAGATACACCCCAGACCAAACAAAATCAATAGTCTTCCATTCTTTTTTACTTTGGTAAAAAACTTAATTTCCACTCAAGAATACCTTTTAAAAAATAAATTTAATATTTTAAATTCCAACCTTAGCTTATATTTCAATATATTTTTGTATAGAAATAAAACTGCCGACAAACCCTACCAATATCCCCGCTGCTCCCAAAGCTGCTATTATAAACCATGGCAAAAAAAGAATCCCCTCAAACCTTAAAATCAATAAATAATAACTACCCCCCATAAATCCCAATCCGAGCCCCCCCCCTAATAATCCCGCAATTAATCCCTCCAACAAAAAAGGCATACGGATAAAACCGGCTGTTGCTCCCACCAACTGCATTATTCTAATCTCATCCTCTCTCAACGAAACAACTAAATGAATGGTATAATAAACCATAGATAAACTAATCAGTCCTAATATAATACCCAACCCTATCCCAATGGATTTTATAAAAAAGATAATTTTATTTAAATTTTTCACCTCTTCCTGTCCATATCTTACCTCTTTTATCCCCTCAAAAAACCCAATTCGCTTTGCTATATTATTTAATTGCTCCATGTTTTTATCAATGAGTTTTATATTAAAAGAAGCGGGTAAAGGGTTTTCTCCTATCATTTTTATGTAATGAGCAATTTCCGGGTCCTTACCTAAATCACTTAATGCCTCTTCTTTAGAAGTATAGGTTATATCTTCGATATTGCCCATATTAAATATTTTTTTTCGTATAGAGCTAATTTCTTCTATGGTTAAATCATCATCCAGAAAGACAACAACCCCTACCTTTTCTTTTAAATCATTTATTACTTTATTTAAATTAGTCCCGATTAAGAAAAAAACGCCCATGATTAAAATAGAAATACTTAACGACCATATAGCACTTAAATTAGCTAATTTTTTCCGTGAAAAATTGTTTTTTGCTTCCCTCATAGCATGCTGTATCATTATTCTTTAGCCTTTCCTCCTACTAATTTTAATAACCGATGAGAAATATCATTAAACTCTATTCTCGGATTATTAGTAGCCATAATAACAGTAACACCTTCTTGATTACTTTTTTTTAAAATCTGGATAAGTTCATCTTGTGTCTGCATATCTAAATTAGCTAACGGCTCATCGGCTAAAATAATTTCAGGATTGTTTACCAATGCCCGGGAAATACATAATTTCTGTCTTTCTCCATGGGATAACTGATAAGGGTATAAATTCTTTTTTCTGATTAAATCCACTTTGTTAAGTATTCTGCAAACTTTGTCAAAAATTACTTCTTTTGGTAAATCAATAGCAGAAAGGACAAAAGCAATATTTTCAAAAGCAGTTTTTTTATATAACAATTTAAAATCCTGAAAAATCATTCCTACCTTTCGGCGCAAATAAGGAATATGTCTTTTTTTCATTTCACTCAAATCCTGTTCACCCCAAAATACTTTTCCTGCTGAAGCATATTCCTGGCAGGTAATCATTTTTAAAAAAGTAGTTTTTCCTGATCCGTTAGGACCGAATAACACAAAAAATTCCCCTTTTTTTATTTCTATATTAATATCTACCAATGCACTAATCTGCTCTTCCATATCACTGGTTTTCGCAGAATAATATTTACAAACATGTTCAAATCGAATCATCTTTTTTCCTTTTTAAGTCTATCCAATATATTTCCCAACCAATAATTTTAATTTTTTAGCTGCTTCCCGGTCAATAGAATCTTTTGCTGTTTGAATCGCTCCGGCTAAAACCGTAGCACATTCACATTTTCGTTCTCTTTGAAGATGAGGAATAACCGTTTTAATTAATCCTTTTACCTTTTCCACATTTACTTTAACATTACCTAAAACCCTCTCTACAGTCACTTCTTCCCCTTCTTTCCAGACATCATAATCTGTAACCAGGGCAATGGTAGCATAACATATTTCTGCTTCTCTGGCTAATTTAGCCTCGGGAATATTGGTCATACCAATAATAGAAAAACCCAATTGGCGGTATACCTTTGACTCGGCACGCGTAGAAAACTGCGGCCCTTCAATACAAACATAAGTACCTCCGTATTTTACGGAAAGCTGTTTTTCTTTTGCGACATTATAAAGAATACGGGACAAATCCACACAGTAGGGATTAGCAAAAGGTACATGTGCCACTATTCCTTCACTAAAAAATGTCGAAACCCTATTCCGGGTACGATCAAATAACTGGTCCGGAATAACAAAATCCCGTGGTTTAATTTCTTCTTTTAAACTTCCCACCGCAGAAACGGAAATAATTTGTTCCACTCCTAAACTTTTTAAAGCATAGATGTTTGCCCTAACATTAATTTGGGTGGGTGAAATTCTGTGCCCTTCTCCATGCCGGGGAAGAAAAGCAACCGGAATATTTTCCACCATTCCGACAGTTAAAAAATCAGAAGG
>JAGLHV010000220.1 GCA_023143305.1 bacterium
GGGTTCACCCCTACAATAACATCTCCATGTTTAACTGTTTTATCAAAATCCCCTACCCCCCTTAACTGCCTTTTTGGCTATTCGCCATTTGCCATTTGTAATCTTTTATCTATGGACTATCTGTTGTCCTGTCTTTTTTCTTTTAACTTTGTGCCTCCATGCCTTGATGCCTTTGTGCCTGTCTTTTATCTGTTATCTATGGACTATCGACTCTGGACTATGGACTTTTACCTACCCCACTGAAAGCCATTTTAAATTAGAACCAAATCTTTCCCAGAGAGCATCTTTTATTCTGCTTCGTTCAAAATCGGTTAAATTTACTCGTTCTAATGTTTTAAAAGCAATTTCTCGTGTTTTTTCCATAATCTTAAAATCAATAATAATATTCCCGATTTTTAACTCCGGTAATCCGTGTTGTTGCGTGCCAAAAAACTCCCCGGGGCCCCTCAGTCGCAAATCTTCTTCTGCGATTTTAAACCCATCATTAGTTGCCAACATAACTTCTCTTCTTCTTCTCGCCTCAAATGCTTTAAATTCCCCAATGAGAATACAATGGGAAGTATGTTTTCCCCGTCCGATCCTGCCCCGTAATTGATGCAGAGTGGATAAACCAAAACGGTTACTGTTTTCTATCACCATTACCGTAGCATTATTCACATCTATTCCTACTTCAATTATCGAGGTAGTGACCAATATATCCAGCTCTTTCTCTACAAACTTTTCCATTACTGTTTTCTTTTCCTTCTTTTTCATTTGGCCGTGTAAAATACCCACTTTATAAGTAGGAAAAACATCCTTCTTTAGTTTTTCAAACATTTTTACTGCTGCCTTTATCTGAAGACTCTCACTTTCATCTACTAAAGGATAAACAATATAGCATTGTCTTCCCTTTTCTATTTCTTCCGATACCTTCCTATAAGCTTGTTTCTCTTTCATACATTGAGTAATAATTTTTCCCCGGCCTTTCGGAGATTCTGATATAGTAGATACATCCAAGTCACCGTAAACAGTTAACGCTAAAGTCCGCGGTATTGGGGTTGCGGTCATTACTAAAACATCAGGATTTAGGCCTTTATTCCGTAACAAAGCACGTTGATTCACCCCAAACTTATGCTGTTCATCAATCACCACTAATCCTAACTGAAAAAAATCTACCCCTTCCTGAATAAGGCTGTGAGTTCCAACGATAATATCTATTTTCCCTTCCTTAAGTTCCTGACAAATTTTTCTCTTTTCCCTTTTTCCCATCCCTCCTGCTAACAAATCCACTCTAATTTTTAAAGGGGCGAGCATTTTCTCCAGATTTATATAGTGTTGCATAGCAAGTATTTCCGTAGGAACCATTATTACCCCCTGCCTACCATTTTCCACAGCTAATAGGAGAGCCGCCAGAGCAACCACGGTTTTACCGCTTCCTACATCCCCTTGCAGGAGCCGATTCATTGGATGTATACTTTGCATATCGGAAAAAATTTCATTAATTACTTTTTTTTGAGCCGGAGTAAAATCAAAAGGAAGTGTCTGACGAAAAGGAGTAAGTAATGTGCGCTTTAATCGGCAAGTAAAAGATTTTTTTATTTTTTTTATCCCTTTCTTCTTAAAAGCCAACGCCAATTGAAAAAGAAAAAATTCGTCAAAGACAAGTCTACGGTAAGCTTTTTCCTTTTCCTGCCAATTTTGGGGGAAATGAATTTCTTTTATCGCCCAAATATAATCACAAAGATTTGCTTCATGTTTAATTATATCAGACAACATATTCTGAAAATTATCCACATATTTATCCAATGTTTTTTTTATCAAACTACGTAAAAACTTTATATTTAGCCCCTTGGTTAGTCCATAGATAGGCACAATTCGTTTGGTATGAATAAGATCGTTATCAGACCCATCTAAAATTTCATAAGTAAAATTACTGCTTTCTAATTGAGTAAGTTTACGTTCAAAGTTACCGTGTAAGACGACATGGACTCCTGTTTTAAGAATATCCGCTAAATACATCTGATTAAAACAAATAAGAACTACTTCTCCGCTGTTATCTTTCAGGAAAATTTTTAGAATTCCATTTCTTTTTCTGGTATAAATGATTTTCTGATTTACTACCTGAGCTTGAATGCTGGTCTCTTCCCCATCCTGAACTTTAGAAATTGCCTTCAACTGCCGTCTATCCTCATACTCCTTAGGAAAATAAGTAATCAAATCATAAACTGTTTTTACTCCCAATTTTTCCAACAATTTTGCCTTTTGCGGACCTACCCCTTTTAAATACTGCACATTATTCTTAAACATCATTTTTGCTCACTTTATACCCATCCTTTAAAACACAGCACCATCCGAAAATAAAAAAAGTAATTTTACTTTATTTTAACATAATCAACGACATCATTCTGTTTTGTTCCTTTTCCCGTCGATAAGAAAAAAAATATTCTTTTTGATGTGCGGTACACATATTACACATTGAAATATTTTTTTTCTTTATTCCCAATTCTATTAATTTTCGTTTTACCACTTTACTTAAATCCAGACTCCAGGAAGAAGGGGATTTTTTTTCCCCATCTTTTTTATTAAACTTATTCATAACTTCCTCCCCCACCGTAAAACAACAAGGCCTGATGTGTGGTCCTATTCCTATCCAACAATTTTCCATCCGGCTATTGTAATATTTTTTCATCCTAGATAAACCATTCTCGATGATATTCAGATAAAGACCCTTCCACCCACAATGCAATAAACCCACTGCACGATTTAAGGGATCTATGATAAATAAAGGCAGGCAATCAGCGGTAAATATAGCTAAAGGAACAACCCGGCGGTTAGTAACCAAACCATCTATACCTTTTATGTAATTATTTCTTTTTTCGTCCTTTACCACAAAAACTTCATTG
>JAGLHV010000221.1 GCA_023143305.1 bacterium
CAGCATTTAATTTGTTGAATATCCCATCATTAACTGTTACATTATCTCCCCATGATGATCCGGTAAATTTCAGTTATTATTATTACTTTTGGAAGGCATATGTCGACAGAGAAATAAGCGTTGATTTTAAAAGTGCTTTTGACTTAATAAATTACATTAAAAATTTGGATAATGATTTAATAAAAGAAATATTTAATCCGGTTTTTTATGTTTATGGTAAATACAGCCCTTCCCGATATGAGATATTAATCAGGAGGAAAAAACATATTCAGGGTGTTTTTAAAGGCTTTTACAAGAAATTAGTAAATAAAAGAGGAGATAGTATTTCTTTAAATTCAAATGAAAATAAGGAATATTCAAAAACAGTTCTAATTAAGCTGAAAAATCATTATCTAGGAAAAGAAAAATTACTGGCACAATTACAAGAGAATAAAACAATTGCTAAACAGGAAAATATCAAAGTAATTTCCTCCAAGAAGGGATGGTATACTATTAGTGTTTTACGGGAGGGTTACCAAAAACGGATAGTAACGGATAGTGAATCTTTTTTTTCACTTGGAAAGGGTGTGCTTAAAGGATTAAGGGGATTGGAAAAGCAATCTACATCTTTTTGTGAAAAATTAGCGATTAGTTTATATCATTATCAGATTAAGCATCTTCAAAAAGAGATAAATATAGAGGATTTTGAACAGGATTTAATTCGACATATTACTATTCATCCGGAGGAAATAGATGTTTCCGCTTTAGAATCAACATTGAGGGTTTCCTACCGAAAGCCAAAAAAGAAGTTAGGAGGGTATAGGGAAATAATAAAGGAAACTCCCCTGGATTTTATAACCTATCTGAATTATATGTACCGGCCCATGGAAAATGATGAGCGCAAAGAAAAAATAATAGAATATAAAGGTGAAATCGAACAATTGCTTAATGTTGATTTAGCCAAACTTGTTTATGGCATTCTAAAAGAAACGGACCCTCATTTTTTACGGATATATCTAGAGAATGTTACGGATTCGGGGTGGAAATATTGTTTGTTAGGAAGAATGTATAGACAAAGAAAACAATATAAAAAAGAGTTGCAAAGTTATAAAAAAGGAATTGCTTTGAGTTCTGAAAAAAAAGCAACTGCCTGGTTATTTACCCTTTTGGGAATTTACTATGAATATAATGAAAAAAACGTTCGTTTCGGCAGGGGGTTTGATATTGATTCAGCCATATTAGGGTTTAAAAGAGCGATTGAAATTGATCCCGGGTTGATAACTGCGCGGCTAAATTTAGCTAGTTTGTATATAATTAAAAAAAATATAAAAGAAACGGTAGAGCAATTTAAAGAGATAATCAAAATAGAACCTGATTATGCTGGTGTATATTCTCCCTTGTTGGATATTATTAAAGAGAAAAGAATAGAGTCCCTGCAAAAAATAAAAATGGATACTCTTGACGGAGAAGCCCATTATATTGTAGGATTAACTTATCAGGTTAAAGGCCAAAAAAGGAAAGCAAAAAAGCATTTTAAAAAAGCACGGGAATTAGGCTGGCTGGATTAGTTTATAATTAATAAAAAAATAAGAGATGAGAAGATGTAAGAGATTGGCGGTTAGTAAATTAATATTTTATTTGTGCAAAGGGAGAGTGAAAATGGAAAAATTTAAAAATTTATTGAACAAATTTTTATCCAGGGAAAAATATGTGATTATTGCTCTATTTCTTTTTGCATTAACCATTCGTCTTATGTATTTTGTTAGTGTTTATCATTCACCTGATTTTAAAAAACTATGCTATGATGCAATGGTTTTTAATGGTTTGGCCCAAGAGGTTATTCATAAAAGTTTTTTCCTGAGCAATTATAAAGCTCCTCTGGATATGAGTCCGGGATATACTTATTTTTTAGCAATGGTTTCTAACATTTTTAAAAATAATTTTTCACTAATTAAAATAACTCAATGGATAATAGGCTCTTTGAATTGTGTTTTGCTTTATTTTATTGGCAGGAAATTATTTAATAAATGGGTGGGACTTATAGCGTGCCTGATAGCTTCCTATTATGGGATGTTTGTGTTTTTTGAAGGAATTTTAATGCCGGAGTTTTTAATATTATTTCTCAATAGTTGCCTATTTCTCTTTCTTCTTACAGCAAAAGAAAAACCTATTTGGAAATATTGGGTTGGGGCCGGAATATTTTTAGGGCTGTCTGCTATAACCCGTCCTAATATTTTACTTTTTGTCCCTTTTGTTTTATTTTGGATATATTCTTTGAATAAAATATCTTTAAAAAAAAGATTCAATTTTTCCTTGTATTTTTGTCTTGCCATAGCAGTAGTAATTATGCCGGCAACCATAAGGAATTATGTTGTAGCCGGTGATTTAGTTTTGATCACCGATAGCGGAGGTTCAAATTTTTACGGCGGTAATAATCCTTCCAGCCAGGGTGTATTTATAACTGCCCGGAAAAAATATAAGGAATTAATTAATACGGCAGAATTATCTACCCGTAAAATACGAATTTCAGATGAAATGAATGAACATCAACGGGATAGGGCTGTAGCTGAACTTTTACTGGGGGAAAAAGCTAAACCGTCTTATGTTTCTAAATTTTGGTTTAAACAGGGATTTAAAAATATATTAAAAAACCCTTCTTGGTGGTTAATGTTAGAGACAAAAAAATTAATTCTTATTTTTAATAGTTTTGAAGTTCAGGATGGCGATATTCCTTTCCTGGAGATGGAACACATTTCTTCTTTGTTGAGGATATTTATATTTAATTATGGGTTTATTTGCCCTTTAGGTTTGGTAGGGATTATTTTAAGCTTTAAGGAACGAAATAAATTTAAAATTATTTATTTTTTTAT
>JAGLHV010000222.1 GCA_023143305.1 bacterium
TAGTAAAAAATAATTATTCAAGAGGGTGGTTAAGCTAAATGAAACGTAAAAAGGTAAGTAAAAAAGAATGGTCTGTTTCTGTTGAAAAACGGGATGGACGCATAGTTTCTTTTAACCGGAAAAAGATTTCCGAAGCAATTTTTAAAGCAGCTAAAAGCGTAGGGGGACATAATAAAAAAATTGCTTATATTCTTGGTGAAGAAGCAGAAAAATTCTTAATAAAAAAATATAAAAAAGAAAAAATACTAACCATTAGTATTATTCAGGATGCAATTGAAAAGGTTTTAATTGAACAAGGACATGCACTTACCGCAAAATCGTTTATTTTATACCGCGATCGTCGGATAAGAATGAGAAAACAGTTAAAAGTAAGAAAAGAAATAAAAGGAACTGCCGATGTTACCGATATGACTCTTTTAGTAAGTACCCCGGTTAAAGGGCAGGTTTTTCCCTGGTCAAGGAAAAAAATTGTAGAGGCTTTAGTCAAGGAAGCAAATCTTAAAGAAAATTTAGCCCGAAAAATAGCTCTGGAAGTAGAAAGAAAAATTTTTGCTTCGGAAATAAAGCAGGTAACTACGGGATTTATTCGGGAATTAGTAGATAATGAATTGTTAATTCTTGGTTATGACAAAAAATTAAAAAAACAAAGACAATTGGGGATGCCTCTTTATGATATAGAACAATTGATTTTTTCTAAAAGCCTGGAAAATAGTAATGTAGCCGCTCATAATCCCGAAGCAATTAATATGTCCATTGCTGAAACGGTTTTGAAACAATATGCTCTGGATAATATTTTTTCCGAGGATGTAGCTTTAGCTCATTTAACCGGCAAAGTACATCTTCATGACCTGGGATATCCTACCCGGGTTTATTGCAGTTCCCATTCTTTGGAATACATTAAAAAATATGGTTTGGATTTAGTCAATCTGGAAATAGTTTCTTCACCGGCTAAACATGCACGGACATTAACAGGACATCTCAATACTTTTCTTGCTTCTATGCAGGCATATTATGCCGGAGCTTTAGGCGTAGCCTATCTTAATATTTTTTATGCTCCTTATCTGGTAGGAATGAGTTTTGAAGAAATGAAGCAGGAGGCGCAATATTTAATTTTTTCGGGGTCGCAAAATGCTTTTTCCCGGGGAGGACAAACCCTTTTTCTTGATTTTAACATTCATTTAGGTATTCCTTCTTATTTAAAAGGAGTCCCTGCTATTGGTCCCAAAGGAGAATATACCGGCAAAACATATGCTGATTATGAAAAAGAGTCCCAGGAATTTGCGCGTGCTTTAATGGAAGTTTGGCGTGAGGGGGATTCCTACGGTCACATTTTTGCTTTTCCAAAAATGGATTTACATATTTCTGCGGAAACCTTTACAGATTCCAAACAACGGGAATTATTGGAATATGCCTGTGTAATTGCCAGTGAAAATGGAGTTCCTTACTTTGTTTTTGACCGGGATGAAGTTACTCTTTCGGCATGTTGCAGGTTGCGGACACAGATAAAAGATAAATATATGATTGAGCATCCTGAATCAATGCGTTTTTGTGGATTTCAAAATGTAACTATTAATCTTCCTCAGGCAGCTTATCGGGCTGGAAAAGGAAGTAAAGAAAAATTCTTTTCTAAAATTGAAGAGGCAATGGATATTGCCATGAAAGCTCATTTACAAAAAAAAGGTTTTATTAAAGAGTTAATGGCTACTAAGAATTCACCTCTCTGGCAAATTGGGAAAATAGCTGCGGACGGACGGCCTTATGTAGATTTAGAAAAAGCGACTTATATTATTGGAATAATTGGACTGAATGAATGCTTACAGTATTTAACCGGTAAGCAATTACATGAAGACGAAGAGATTTATAAACTTGGCTTACAAATAATTTCCTTTATGTTTTTAAAAACAAAAAAATATGAAAAAAAATATAATATTAGAGTTTCTTTAGAAGAAAGTCCTGCCGAGTCTGCTGCGCGCAGATTGGCTAAAGTGGATTTGAGAGAGTTTCCTCAAAGTAAAGAAGTAATCAAAGGTAATATTGGAAATGAAGAAGCATATTATACTAATTCTATTCATTTCGGTGCTGCTTCATCAACGGGTTTAGTTGACCGAATTATTGGACAGAGTAAGTTCCATACTTTAATTGAAAGTGGTGCTATAACCCATGCTTTTATCGGAGAACAAAAACCTTCCCCTGTTTCTATAATGAATTTAATTGAAAAAACATGGAAAAGCAGTAAAACTGCTCAACTTACTATTTCTCCGGAGTTTACTATTTGCGAACAATGTCATCGAATGGCAAGGGGTTTAAAGGAGTCTTGCCAGTTTTGTGATTCGGAGAGTGTATATGGTGTATCCAGAGTAGTTGGTTATTTTAGCCGGATTCAAAATTGGAATAAATCTAAAAAAGGTGAATTAAAAGATAGACGGAAGGGTAATTACAGCGTTGCGTAAAATTAGCATGAATCTTCAAAAAAGTTTTTTTAGTTAATCGTGATTAGTTTTTAATACAAAAAAAACGAGAAAAAGAGAGGAATTAGTATGCTTAGAAAACAAATAATTATCATCCTTGTTGGTCACCGGACAGTCGAAAGATAATATTCCATTCTGTGAAGAAAAAACAGAGGGATATATGGATGGTTAATATAGAAGAAATAAAAAAATAGAAACATAAAATTTAAGATTTAGGGGTATGTAAAATGATTAATGTACAGATTAAACGGTTAAATTCTGATGTTTCCTTGCCGCAATATAAACATCATGGGGATGCCGGGATGGACCTTTGTAACGCTAGTGAAGATATTACTATTGAGTCTT
>JAGLHV010000223.1 GCA_023143305.1 bacterium
TATTCTATGAATTTAAAATTATCTGTCTTAAATGAGGAACATCTAAAATTAGGAGCAAGGCTGGAGCTTTTTGGCGGGTGGTCAATGCCTATCCGGTATAAAGGTATTATTGCTGAACATCACTGGACTAGAAAATCGGCATCGCTTTTTGATATCTGCCATATGGGAGAAATTATTATTTATGGGGATCCGAAAGAAACTAATTTAGATAAAATAGTAACTGTTAATTTGAGCAAGATGCAGGATAATAAATGTCGTTACGGATTTATATTGAATGAAGAAGGAAGAATAATTGATGACCTTGTTGTTTATAAAATAAACAAAGAAAGATTTATGTTTGTAGTTAATGCTGTTACCACTCAAAAAGATGAAAAACATTTCAGAGAACATCTTTTAGGAAAATATAAATTAGAAAATATTTCGGCAAAATTGGGAAAGATTGATTTACAGGGCCCGCTTTCGCGGGAAATACTTAAAGCATATATAGATACCTCTTTATTAGATCAACTCAAGTTTTATAATTTTGCTCATTTTTTGTTCCAGGGTGAAGAGGCTATAGTAAGTCGTACCGGATATACCGGAGAGTTAGGATATGAGTTGTATTTAAATCAAGATAAGATAGTTCAACTTTGGTCAGTACTTCTTGAGGATGAAAGGGTAGAACCGGCAGGATTGGGTGCACGGGATACCTTAAGACTGGAAATGGCTTATAGCCTTTGTGGTCAGGATATAAATGAACAAATCACCCCCTTAGAAGCCGGGTTGGAATGTTTCATAGATTTTAGCAAAAGTTTTATCGGCCGGGAGGCCCTTATAAAACAAAAAGAAAAGGGAGTATCCAGTAAACTTATTTATTTTATTACTGCTTCTCGCCAGTCCCCCCGGCATAATTATAAGATTTTTTTAAATAATCAGGAAATAGGAATAGTAACCAGCGGTTCTTTTTCTCCCAGTTTAGCCTATGGTATAGGTATGGGATATGTCCGGTCGGAAATGGACGTAAAAAAAAATTTAGCCATTACTCTTAAAGATGGGAGAAAAGAAATCTCTGCGGTTATTACTGATAAGCCTTTTTATAAACAAGGTTCATTAAAAAAATAAAGAAGAGGAGGAAATCTAAACAATGAAGAGTTCTGTGCCTGAAGATCTTTTTTATACCAAAGAACATGAGTGGATAAAGATAGAAGGAAAGTTAGGAACCGTAGGGATTACAGATTATGCTCAAAATTCCCTGGGAGATATTACTTTTGTGGAAATGCCGGAGGCAGGCGAGGTGTTTAATAAAAATAAGGTATTTATTTCTATTGAATCAGTAAAGGCGGCTTCGGATATATATATGCCTCTTTCAGGTAAAGTGGTAAAAACAAATGAGATGCTTATCGATTCTCCTGAAAAAATTAATCAATCTCCTTATAATGAAGGATGGTTAGCATTAATAGAGATTTCCGATGAAGAAGAAAAGTCTGATTTGATGTCGGGTTCTGACTATCATAAATATGTGGAGCAGTTATCAAAATGAATTATATTCCCCATACTACAGAAGAAATAAAACAAATGCTGGAGGTCATAGGAGTTTCTTCCATTGAAGAACTTTTTGGTGATATAAGTCCTTATTTAAAAGCAAAATCTTTTGATTTACCCGAAGGTAAATCTGAGCAAGAGGTAATGAGTTATTTAAAAAAACTTGCGGCGAAAAACATTTCCCCAATAAATTTTATGGGTGCAGGATTTTATGATCACTATATACCTGCAGTGGTAAATAAGTTGGCTGAGAGGTCGGAATTCTATACAAATTATACCCCTTATCAGCCGGAATGTGCACAGGGAACTTTGCAATCTATTTATGAATATCAAACTGCGATTTGTAATTTAACCGGGATGGAAGCGGCTAATGCGTCTTTATATGATGGCGGGACAGCACTGGCAGAAGCAATAATGATGGCTATAAAAATTACGGGGAAGAATAAAATAATTATAAGCAAAAATGTAAATCCTATATACAGGGATATTATTAGAACCTCTATGTTTAATCACTCAATAAAATTTGTCGAAATACCGGTTAAATTCGGACAGGATAAAAGGTCTTATCTCTTTCAACATTTGGATCATACTACTGCTGCTGTGGTTTTACAAAATCCTGATTTTTTTGGGGTTATTGATGATTATTCGGATATCGTCGAGCCTTTTCATTATTATGGAGCATTGATAATCGGTTCTGTTTATCCTTTATCCCTGGGTATTTTAAAGACCCCGGGAGAAATGGGGATAGATATAGTTGTTGGTGAAGGGCAGAGTTTGGGTTTGCCTCTTAGTTTTGGCGGTCCTTATCTGGGATTTATGGCGACAAAAAAGAAATTTGTACGAAAAATGCCTGGCCGTATCGTGGGGGCAACGGTAGATACTAATAATAAAAGAAGTTTTGTTTTAACCTTACAGGCAAGAGAACAGCACATTAAAAGAGTGAAAGCTACTTCTAATATTTGTTCTAACAATGCTTTATGTGCTCTAAGGGCAATTATCTATCTTTCTGTAATGGGAAAGCGGGGTTTGGCGGAAGTTGCCAGTTTGAATTTTAATAAGGCTATGTTTGCTAAAGAATTATTGGGTAAAATAAATGGCGTAAAAATTGAAAAGGATTTGCCTATTTTTAATGAATTTGTTATTGAACTTCCTAAAGAGGCAAAGGAAGTAATAAAACCGATGTTGAAAAAAGGATTTATTGCTGGTTTTCCTTTAGGAAAATACTATGAAAAAAGTAATAAGAGCCTTTTAGTAACAGTAACTGAAAAAAGAACTAAAGAAGAAATTG
>JAGLHV010000224.1 GCA_023143305.1 bacterium
GTGAATGTATTTAATAATTTTTTATTTAGAGAATTTATTTTTATATCTGATTTGCTTTCGGTTTCTATTTGATAACGCGTTTCCATATTTAATCCGAATAATTCTCCTTTTTCTTGTTTAGTACTTACAATAATGCCTACTTCCCAATGCCGGTTGTAGTATTCTTCCTTTTTAGGAATTTTAAAGTAAAGAGGAATTTCTTTTTTCTGCCGGGGTTTTAAGGTAATTGTATTTTTTTCAAACCAGACCCAGGAGGTATTTGGGATAGCTTTATATCCCTGAAATGTCCTTTGAGGTTTTTTAATGGAAAGCATAAATGTATGCGGTAAATCACTGTTGTTTTTAATACAAAAATTTATTTCTGACATCTGTTTTAAACTGATTTTTTTCCCTAAAGGAAGATTTTCTATGAGTTGAATATGGGGTTGGATACCTATCCCTGTTGCCCGGATAAATGAAACGTTGATGAAAAAAGTGCCCAATATAAAAACCCCCAATGAGATGAATTTTTGGTAAAATCGGGATTTGGTTTTATTTTGTTTGGTCATTATATCTCTCCTTGTTATCTGTTTACTTCAATCAAGAATTACTATCTGATTACGGTAGTAAATTTCGATAGTTTCTTGTGCGTACCCAACCATCTCGCTGGTATTCTCTATTGCTCTTAATAACTGTGTTAGATAAATGGAAGAATCGCTATTATCTTCCCATCCTGCGTACCATATTGTATGCCACTGAGTTAGTCTAGTAGTAGTATTTACTTGTCTTGATGAGGATGAACTACTAAAAGAGGATGTAACAGGGAAATAAAAACCACCAAGGATACTGTAGGAATATTTAGTCTGAGGTCCAAATCCTGGGAAGGAAACTCTAACTGATGAAGAATAGGTATCCATTTGGCTCCACCCTGTATATGTATTCTTCATTAACGGGGTAATACAGGTATCAAGTGCACTCGAATAATCACTTTCAGATGTTCCATATCCTACATTTTTGTAATACAGGTCTCCATCGGCTAAATAAATATATCCTGCAGGAAGCCCGGCTTGTAACTTAACGGCTATATTTTGAGTTAAGGTAGCTGTTGTATTGGTCGGAGAGTTAAGTTCCAGATCAAAAGTCTGGGTAGTGCCTTTGGGTAACCCTGAATTTATTGTCTGAGTAGAAGCAATAGAGGTAAAGGAAACCAACTCGCCGCCTTGAGCTTTTAAACAGAATATTTCGTTTCCTGCTGAATCTCCTTTTGTCCAATCCTGGGAGTTTTCAGACCACAGTTCCATAAGTGAAGAATGGGAAGACCATACACCAAAATAACCACTGGAGGTAGAAGTCGAAAAATTAAGCCCAACCCTTCCGAAATCATAGGTAGTTGTTGCCACGGATACCTGCCATTCCCAGGCATAGCTTTTTTTTGGGAAAAAGGAATAAAAAAGCAATCCAATAAATAAAATCAATAAATAAAATCTTATAAATGAAATAATTTTCTCCATAATTTTAAGTTCCTTTTTTTCTATTTTGATAATCGGCGATTATTTAAAACTATAAGGCGTTGTTGAGCCGGTCTAAAATTAGTATCTATTTCCAATGTTTTTACATACTGTTCAATAGCCTTACCGTAATAACCGGTAGATTCATAATTAAGTCCTAAATTGAAATAAGCAAATATAAAAGCCGGGTCTGTTTGAATCGCTTTTTTGAATTCGGCAATGGCTTTTTCATAACTTCCCCGCTGCCACCAGATAGTTCCTATTATATTATATCGTTCGGCATTTTGAGGGTTTTTTGGATTTCTTTTTATTTCCTGATGCATTTTAGCAATTTCTATATTTTGTTTTAGTATAGCTTTTGTTACATAAGCAAACTCAAGAGGCAGAGTTTTTTTAAATACTCTAAGTGATTTTTCGTATTCGCCGGCATTAAGAAGGGCTGTTCCCCAGTTAAAATGATAGATGGAATTATCAGGTTTTATTAATGCTGCTTTTTTAAATTCACCGGCAGATTGGAAATAATCTTTTTTGTGGTAGTAAATGTAGCCTAAAATATTATGTAAACCATCATTTTCAGGATAGAGTTTTAGTATATTTTTGTATTTTGTAACGAGATTTGCAAAATCCTTCTTTTTCTTTTTCTGGGTGTGGCCTTGAGTATTTTTATCAATTTTGTAGACAAGAAGATTCCCGATATGTGTTTCGGGTTTAAAATTATGGGTGGTTGAGGAATAAAAGAGATGGTCATAATCGGATGAGTTGTTTATTCCCACGGAGGCAATAAGATATTCTACTTTGTTTTCTTTTATTGATTGCTCAAAACTTTTTATCCAGGGGGCACACTTGGGGTCATAACTAACAACTTTTCTATCAGACCAGAGCCAGAGCTCGTTTCCTCCCATTATTACAGTAGATGAAGGAGTATTTTCTTTTAACCATTTTCCTGCTTTCATCCAGATGGATTTGTTGCGCAGGGGAAGATTATGCTTAATTAAATTTTCTGAAGTAATCGCGGCCGGTAAGACAAAAATTAAAATCAAAGCAGCAGATATTAAATAACGCATATAACAGATAATATATTTTTCGCTTTTTGTTTTGATAGAGCTGTTAGAGGGTATTGAGTTTTTTGAATTAGTTTCATTTTGGTCAATTATCCATTGAATTCCTTTTATTAAAAAATAAAAGGTAAAAGGTATCAGAGGAACCAGATATCGATGTTGGCGATAAGTAAAGCAGAGATGTAAGGCTAAGTAAAAAAAGGGGTAGAGAATAATTATATCGATATTACTTAGATACCGGAAAGATAGAAGAGGTTTAGC
>JAGLHV010000225.1 GCA_023143305.1 bacterium
CACTACTTCCCTCCCCATAAAGGTTCTTTTTAGATGTGAATCAGCATTATCTTCCCCGGTTAAATTATGCTGGTATCTATCCTTACCATAAGGAGCTAATCTTTCCAGTAACCCGAAAAAATCCCGGTGTAATCCTCTTTCATCATCATTAATAAAAACACTGGCCGTAATATGCATAGCATTAACCAGACAAAGCCCCTCTTTAACTTTGCTTTTTTTAAGAGCTGCTTCAATCTGGGGGGTGATATTAATAAATGCCTGTCTGGTACGGGTATTAAACCATAATTCTTCTTTGTAACTTTTCATCTGCATAGACTCCTTTTTCCTAGAAATTTACCAAAATTAAAACCTATAAAGAAAAAATAAAGGTAATATGCACTTAAAAAAACTTATTTTTGCACACCAAAAAGGTAAAATTATATGTTGCTTGATTTTACTCTATACTTAGACAACCTTTCTTTGGTCATTTTATCCTTAACTACAGCATCTTTTTCCTCACCGGGAAAAATGCTAAATTTAACTTTAAAATTATTTTCCTGTCCTTTACAATAATAAGCAATAATTTCCAGGGCAGTTCGGATATATTCATCTTCTAATTCTCCACGCCCTATAGCTATCGGTCCTTTTACTTCCGATTTTAAAATTAAATCCCCCTCACCGGCAAGGGCCATTAACTCTTCATTTTCCTGCTTATCCCTTCCCACCACTAATTTAAAAGAATTACTAACACTAAAATATCTTCCCTTTTTTATCAGGTGGATATTATTCATATTAAACATATTAGACTTTATCAAGTCTTTTGTCTTTAAACTAAAATATGATTCGGTCAACAAACAACCCCCTGCAGGATTATCATAGTTTGTAATCTTAAATCTTTTAGCTAAAGCAAACTGCCTTGTTCTGGAACGCCCACTAATATCGAAAAGTTTTTCTCTTTCTATCCATCCTTCTTTTTCCGGGATGCTGGGATCTAACAATTTTGCCGAAAGAGGTCGTACAATAAGACCCTCCAGGCCGCTTTCTTTTTCAATAATTTTTAAGGCATATCTCTTCTGGCTCATTGGCCTTTGCCCCAAAACCTCTCCGCTAACAATAAACCCGGCATCTAATTCTTTCATCAACTCTTTAGCTTTTTCCAACATCCAAATACGGCAAGCTATACAGGGATTTAAATTTTTACCGTACCCATAACGAGGATTCTTTACTATTTGCAGATACTCCTTTTCAGCCTTATACAATTTTAATTTAATTTTTAATTCTTCTGCTCTTTGTATCGTTATATTTTTCTTTTTTTTATGCTTGTTTTCATGGCTAAAAGGCATAATAAAATTAATGGCAACAACCTCTACTCCTTGTTCTTGCATCAGTTTTACCGCTAAACTACTATCCAATCCTTCTGAAAACAACACCACTGCTTTTATGGTCATTATTAATAACAATCCTTCATGCCCTTTTGTAATATTTTTTTTACCCATAAGTACATTACATAATAAAAAACACCCGGGAGGAACAAAAACAAAACCATCATTGAAACAAAATAAATTAAAATAATATCAACTAAATTATTTAAAGAACCGGATACAACACCTAATATTGCTTTAGGTACATTTTTAACCTTCTTAAAAAACCCTTCTACCTCCAAAATTTTTTGAAAATTGCTTTTTATATTTTCTAACCTTTCTCCGATTTCATTTCCGGCAGAAGGAATAGTTTTATCATAAATAAATTTACTCGCATAAACATATAAAGACAAACCCGGATTAATTAATAATAAAATAAGTAACATTGAAAAGGCAATTTTTTTTACCGGCTTTACAAAAACAAATACAGCTGAAACAATTATCAATATTTTTACAATCAGAAATTTACTTATTTTAAGTAAAAAAATCTGTAAAACAATCAAACTGTTGGAAATTATAAAAAAATTAAAAGCCTTGTCTACAATATCACATAAACCTTTTAATATTGCTCCGATATTCATTTCCACTCCTACTCCGATATCAACACTGGAAGCAACAGCTAAAATACCTTTCAGGACTCCTATCAGGGCCAGATTAGCAAAGCCGATTTTAGAAACTTTCCCTAAAAAACTTAAGGCATAATTGCTCAATAAATCACTAAATACCAGACTAATTAATCCCATTAATAAAACAATAACCAAAACATTTTTCTTTAAGTTTTCCTTTTCCATTTAATTTACCCCGGTGTAAAATAAAATTATCATATTTAATTAGTTTTGGATAATTTTATCTGATTCTTTTATCCACTCTGCCAATTCTGTCATTTTTGCTTCCTGTGTACCTGCAAAATACGGCTCACCTTTATAAATACCGCAGCGGGCTTTACAAGTTCCGCATACCTTGACCGAAACACCTCTTGCAATCAAATCTTTTAACATTTTCCCTAAATCAAAATACCCTTCCGGGGGATTAGCTGCATCTCTGGCTAAATCGACAGCGTCATTCATTAAGAATATTTTCACCTCTGCTTTTAAATCCAACAACTTCTCAATTAATCTTAAATTGTTCCAGGTCACATCTGTCCCGTCATAAGGATTACGGTTGAATACAAAAAGAATTTTCACTTTTATTCCTCCTTTTTAAAATCGGTACTGTCAAAAAAGAGTACCTACAAATAAAACAATCCCCAAAACCAAAATAAATAATGAACCAAGTATTTGAGTACAGACTTGAAAAACATCTCTCACTTTACTTTTCCCGGAAATAAATTTTACTACCCCTTGTTTAGAAACAATCGTCAAAACCCCCACCAAAGAAATAGTAACCGCCATTCCCAT
>JAGLHV010000226.1 GCA_023143305.1 bacterium
TTTCTTTTATACCGGTAATTACAGGTAAGGATTCCTCAATTTTTTCTGTTTCTCCTAAAGCAGTCTGTGTCTGTTTTTCATTTTTTTCAGAAACAGTTTCACCGCTACATCCTACTAACCCCATTGTTACAAAAACAAACAGAAAAACTTTCCATACCATCAAAACTTTTCTTACCATAAAATTACTCCTCCTTTTAAATACAAATATAATTTTAAAACATATCGTAATAAAACTAATTATCTGTCAACTTTAATTACAAGACCCCTGCCTCAATCTGTTCTACCGGCATTTGCTGTGCTTTTAAAATCATTTCCCCCATTTTACATTCAATATGTCGAGCTACAATAGGACATTTCACCTTGAAAAGAAAAAATATAGGTGCTTCTTCTCTGGAAAGCGCCTCAAAATTACCCTGTCCTTTACTAATAATTAATTTTGATTCCCGGAAAATTTTAAGAAATTCTCCGGAACAAATATTTAAAATCGTTCCCGGGGTATCTACCCCGCTGGAAATAATATGTGCGTATTTATCTATGCCGCAAGTTTTAGCATCTTCAATCAAGGCATCATTAATTACCGGTTTATCCCTTACTACATAAATAATTTCTTTGTTTAATCTACTAAATTCCTCAATTAAAAGACGGTCAAAAACTACTTCTCCCGCATTATCGGCTAAGTAAAGAATACTCTCTGTTTTCCGGAGAGCATCTTTAAATATTTGATAATCAAATACCTCTTTTTCTTCCCGGTTGTCCAGATCAAAATCCAAATTTATAATTTTCTCCATTTCCTTCTCTACATTTACATCGTTTTTTACTCCATAGTCTATAATATTACCTAAAATGGAAAGTTTCAAAGCAGTTAAAAGCCTATCTTCTGACTTTTCTATTTTTTGTTTTAATTCGGGTAAAAAACTTAAAGCCAGACTATTACTTTTTTCTTTGATTTCTTTATAAGGGTCACAATTTTGTGTCTCTCTCTTCACCACCCCATATACTATTCCTCCCATTTCCGGGGGACTGGAGGATAGGGGAAAATTAACTACAGCTCCGGCAATTTCATCTATTATTTTTTTCTGTTTGAAACCATCTGCACCGGCCATGCGCGCTGCTTCTAAGGCCTGTTTAAAAAAACAAGGGATACAATCCAGATATGTTCTCATTTATTTAATTCCTTTCCTCTTCTTTTGCAAGTATCTTCTTTGGTAAAAGGGATTACTTTCTTCTTTTCCACATCATACACAGAAATAACCTTTACCCCGTCTATGTTGTTAAAACAGCCAATAATCTCCTTTAGCTCTTCCTTTGATAGGGGTGAAACACCCGAAGGCCTTAAAGGGGTATTAATTTGAATCTCAGCCGGTTTTATTTCCCGACATAAATTAGCTAATTCTATAGCTTCATTTTTGTTCTTTTCCACGAACATAATCTGAAGAGCAAATTTCCCTTTATATCCCCGGCGAAATTTTTTAATTCCCAATAGCATATCTTCAAACTTTATATCCGGAGACGGATTATTTATCGATTGAAAACTCCCGGAGGTACCGGCATCTAATTTTGCCATTACCAAATCAGCTAAAGCAAGGTCTTCCCTTACTTCTTTTTCATTAAGTAGGGAAGAATTGGTTATAACCGCTATCTTTTCCTTCCTTACATCTTTCACCGCTCTAATCATTTCACCCAGATTAAGTGCCAGAGTCGGCTCCCCTCTTCCGGAAAAGGTAATATAATCAATTCCAACCGGAGGTAACTTTTTTATTTCTTCCATGATTTCACGGGTGGAAACAAATACAGACCTTTTACATTTAAATTCCGAGGCTCTGCCTACCTGGCAATAAAGACAATCATAAGTACAAACTTTTTCTGCTTGAGAAAGAGGATCTATACCTAAAGACCTCCCTAATCTCCAGGAAAAAACAGGACCGTAAATATATTTATATTTGTTCATTGAAATTTATTCACTTTTTTAATTTAAATTTTACTGTATTTAAAAATTATAAAAATAAAGATAAAATGCGTTTTGAACGATACTGTAGAATAAAATATTCTTCCCCTCTCCAGAAAAACCGTTTAAATTAGAACCCCTTTGCTACCTGCCCCATTTTATTCGGGGTCAATGCATGCATCGTCACAAACAATGTACTCTATATATACATTATTCACCAATAACCCTATAAAATTTTATTGTTTTCCCTTAGCACAATTTTCCGGGGTTTTATTTTCTCTATGTCATCCTCTGTCACTAAAGCATAAGCAAGAATGCAGATTTTATCACCAATCTCCCCGCAACGGCCAGCCGGCCCATAAAGAATAATCTTTCCTGAATTCTCTTCTTCTTCTATCGTATAGGTTTCTAATCTCTGACCGTTATTAAAATTTAATACTTGTACTTTCTCTCCGGGAAAAATCCCGCTCTCATCTAACAATTTTTTATCTACTCCGATACTACCGTTATAATCTATTTTTTTTCCAGTAATAACCGCCTTATGAATTTTTGATTTCAACATTTCTCTTAATATCACAAAAATCCCCCTTCCCTTTTTCTATTACCAAAAAATACGATTTTACAAATTATCTTTAACCAATTTATCAAATTTTTTTTCTCAAACGTATTTTTACGTTTATACTCTACGGATCAAAATTTAAATATGTGCTTTTAGCTTTTCTTCTATGGTTTCCTTAGACACTACCCCGATTATTTTATCTACTACTTCCCCCCCTTTGAATATTATCAAAGTAGGAATACTCATAATACTATATTGAGAAGCACTCACCGGAGCATCATCTACATTTAA